>JBBTJH010000185.1:0-8730 GCA_038059555.1 Pseudomonadota bacterium
GATCGAGGAAAAGCCGCTTCTTCGCGTCGAAATAGCCGGCGCCGCCGCCGTGCTCGCGAGGCGCGGCGCTAAAACCTCGTTACCGCTGATCGTCGATGAGGAGCCGCGCCAGCGTTTGGCGCAGATGGCGGCGCGCTTTTATCCGCGTCAGCCGCAGGTCATCGCCGGCATCACCGGAACCAACGGCAAGACTTCGACGGCGGTTTTTGCAGCGGCGTTGTGGTCGATGCTCGGATTGAATGCCGGGAGCCTCGGCACGCTTGGCGCCTTGTCGGAGACCTATCGGCGCAAGCTGCACCACACGACGCCCGAGCCCGTGACGCTGCACGAGACGCTGGACCAGATGGCCGGCGCCGGCGTCACGCATCTTGGGATGGAAGTCTCGAGCCACGCGCTCGCGCAGTTCCGGGCGGACGGCGTCAGGTTTTCCGCAGCGGCATTTACAAACATCACGCAGGATCATCTCGATTACCATGCGGACCTCGCCGGCTATTTCGACGCGAAGAAGCGGCTTTTCCTCGATCTGTTGCCGGTATCGGGTTCGGCCGTCGTCAATATGGACGGCGAGGGGAGCGAAGAAGTCGCGAAAATCGCCCGCGAGCGAGGATTGAAACTGATTACGACCGGCGCCGGGGGCGAAACTTTGCGTCTCGCCGCGCTCAAACCCCAACCCGGCGGCCTCGATCTCGTCGTCGAAGCCGATCGCCGCCGCTATGACGTGAAGTTGCCGCTGATCGGCGCCTTTCAGGCGGAAAATGCGCTTCTCGCCGCCGGGATCGTCATCGCGTCCGGCCATCTGGCGGCGGATGTTCTTCCGCTGCTGCAGCGTCTTCCGGGCGTGCCGGGGCGGATGCAACACGCGGCGGAAGTCGGGGGCGCCGGCATCTATGTCGATTACGCGCACACGCCCGACGCGGTCGAAACGGCGCTCGCCGCTATTCGCCCGCACGCCTCAGGACGCGTCATCGCCATCATCGGCGCCGGCGGCGATCGCGACCGGAAGAAGCGCCCGTTGATGGGCGCAGCCGCTGCGCGGGGCGCTGACCACGTCATCGTCACCGATGATAATCCGCGCAATGAAGATCCGTCCGGGATCCGCCGAGAAGTTCTCGCCGGATGCCCCGGAGCTGAAGAAATTGGGGACCGCGCCGAAGCGATCGCGATTGGGGTCGCGATGCTTCGAAAGGGTGACGTCCTGCTCATCGCCGGCAAGGGCCATGAGACAGGGCAGATCGTGGGGAATGAAACGCTGCCCTTCGACGATGTGGACGTCGCGCGGCAGGCGGCAAAGGAGATCGGGACATGACCGCAGGTTTATGGACGGCGTTTGAAGCGGCGGCAGCGACCGGCGGCGCCTTATGCGCGCGCGGCGGCGACCCGGATCGCTGGATCGCGGAAGAATGGGCGGCCGGCGGATTGTCGATCGATACGCGAACGCTTGCGCCCGGCGAGATGTTCGTCGCGTTATCGGACGCGCGCGACGGCCACGAATTCATCAACAGCGCCTTTGAGCGCGGGGCGTCAGCCGCGCTCGTCGCGCGCGCGCCGGAAAATGCGCCCGATGGCGCGCCGCTGCTCATCGTGCGCGACACGCTCGAAGGACTTCGCGATCTGGCGCGCGCCGCGCGGCTGCGGAATTTCGGGAAGCGCATCGCCGTGACGGGAAGCGTCGGCAAAACCTCGACCAAGGAGATGCTGCGCGCGGCTTTTTCAGGTCTCGGCCGCGTCCATGCCTCGGACAAGAGCTTCAACAATCATTGGGGCGTTCCGCTGACCCTTGCGCGCATGCCGATCGATTCGGATTTCGGGATTTTTGAAATCGGCATGAACCACGCCGGCGAGATTACCCCGTTGACGCGGCTCGTCGCGCCCCATGTCGCGATCGTCACGACCGTTGCGCCGCGGCGAAAGCGTAATTTTTTGTGGGCGCCGCCACCGGCGGCGCCGCGATTTTGCCGATCGACAACGCCCATTATCCGCTCCTGCGCAAACGCGCTGAGGAAGCCGGCGTCGCGCGCATTCTCAGCTTTGGCGAAAGCAAAGACGCGGATGTCCGGCTCACCTCCTATCGCGGCGATGGCGCGCGGGCGGAAATTTCAGCGTCGGTCTTCGGCGAGACGCTGGAATTTGCTCTCGATGCGCCGGGCCGGCATCAGGCGATGAATTCGCTGGCCGTCATCGCCGCCGCGCGCGCCCTCGGCCAGTCGGCGGCGCGGGCGTGCGCCGGGCTTGCAGGGCTTGGCGCCGCCGCCGGCCGCGGCGCCCAGGCGAGAGTGCGCCTCGCCTCCGGGGCGGAAATTATCCTCATTGATGAAAGCTACAACGCCAACCCCACTTCGATGGCGGCCGCGTTTGCCGTTCTCGCGCAGACCAAGCCGAAATCCGGGGGCCGGCGAATCGCGGTCCTTGGTCAGATGCTTGAGCTCGGGCCGCAGGGCCCGGCCCTCCATGCCGGGCTTGCCGAACCTTTACTTGCCGCCGGGGTCGACGCGCTCTATGTCGCCGGCGCGCTCATGGATCATTTATGGGAGAAGACGCCGCCGGCGATTAGGGCCGGCCGGGCGGAGGCCGCCCGTGCGCTGTCGCCGGTGATTCTAGACGCGCTTAAAGACGGCGACATAGTCATGGTCAAAGGATCGAACGGCTCTAAGGTGAGTGAAATTGTCGCCGCAATCAAAGCGGCGGCGGTTGAGGGAAGGCAAAAAGAAAAATAACGCCATGTTTTATTATCTGACCAATTTTTCCGAACAGTTCGCGCTCTTCAATGTGTTCCGGTATCTGTCGTTCCGGACCGGCGGCGCAATCATGACGGCGCTTTTGATCGCGTTCATCGTCGGACCGCGGCTCATTCGCTGGATGCGACGCAAGCAGGGGAAAGGTCAGCCGATCCGTCAGGACGGTCCGCAAAGCCACATTATCTCCAAGGCGGGCACGCCGACCATGGGCGGCGTCCTGATCTTGCTCTCGTTGACGATTGCAACGCTCCTCTGGGCGCGTCTCGACAATCCCTATGTCTGGATCGTTATGGGCGTGACGCTCACTTACGGGGCGCTCGGCTTTTGGGACGATTATCTGAAAGTCACGAAGCAGACCGCGTCCGGCGTTGTCGGTTCGATGAAACTTGTCATTCAGTTCGGCGTCGCGCTTCTGGCCGGCGCGCTGTGCGTGACGACGCTCGGCGCCTCGCCCGAAGCGGCGCCCGGGATCGAGACATCGGTCGCGGTGCCGTTTGTTCCCTTGCACTTTTTTCAAAGCTGGTTCGGCGCCGGCGCCATCGGCGTGCCGATCGGCCTGTTGATGATCCCGTTCGCGTCGATCGTCATTGTCGGCGCTTCCAACACCGTCAACCTGACGGATGGGCTTGACGGTCTGGCGACCGTGCCGGTGATGATCGCCGCTGGAACTTACGGCGTTATCGTCTACCTCGTCGGACGCATCGATTACGCGACGTATCTTGGTCTTCCTTATGTGCCGGGCGTCGGCGAGCTCGCCATCATCTGCGGCGCGATCATCGGCGCTGGACTTGGATTTTTGTGGTTCAATGCGCCGCCGGCCGCGATTTTCATGGGCGATACGGGGTCGCTGGCGCTTGGCGGGGCGATCGGCGCGATTGCGGTCGCCGCGAAACATGAAATCGTGCTCGCGATTGTCGGGGGCCTCTTTGTGCTGGAAGGCTTGTCGGTGATGATTCAAATCGCCTCATTCAAGCTGACCGGCAAGCGTGTCTTCAGAATGGCGCCGATCCACCATCATTTCGAACAGCTTGGGTGGAAGGAATCGACCATCGTCATCCGGTTCTGGATCATCGCGGTGATCCTCGCCTTGATCGGACTTTCAACTCTCAAACTGCGTTAGGCGGCTCGCGTCCCCATGATCCTTATTCCGGGCATCGAGAAAAAGAAGATCGGCGTTTACGGCCTCGGCGCGACCGGCCTTGCAACCTGCGAAGCGCTGTCGGCCTCGGGGGCTGAAGTCTATAGCTGGGACGACAAGGACGAAGCGCGCGCGAAGACTGCGAACACGCGGTATGCGGCGGAACATCCCAAAGCCTGGCCCTGGGACGAGATGCGCTCGCTGGCGCTCAGCCCCGGCGTTCCGCTGACGCATCCAACGCCCCATCCGATCGTCAAGCGCGCCCATCAGGCCGGGGTTGAAGTCATCGGCGATATCGAATTTTTTGCGCGCGCCGTAAATGCTCTGCCGGCGAAGGAGCGCCCGCGCATCGTCGCGGTCACCGGATCGAACGGCAAGTCGACGACGACCGCGCTCATCGGGCACGTTTTGAAGGAGTGCGGGCGCGAGGCGATCATCGGCGGCAATATCGGCAAGCCGGTCTTGCTGCTGCCGCCGCTGGAAGCGTTCAGGACCTACGTTCTCGAATTGTCGTCGTTTCAGCTTGATCTTGCAAAAACCTTGCGCGCGAACACGGCGATCCTGCTTAATCTTTCACCGGATCATATCGACCGTCACGGCGACATGGACGGCTACGCCGCCGCCAAGCGCCGCATCTTCCTCAATCAAACGGTCGAAGACACCGCGATCGTCGGCGTCGACGATCAATGGTCGCAAGGGATTTGCGCCAAGCTGATGACCGGCAAGGCGGCGCGCGTCACGCCGATCTCCGCCGAAGGAGCTCTCGGCGCCGGCGTTTTCGCGCTCAACGCAAGGCTCTATTATTGTCTTGGAGAGAGAAGCGGCGAAGCAGGCGACATCTCAGGGATCCCCTCCTTGCGAGGGCAGCATAATTGGCAAAACGCCTCTGCCGCACTCGCCGCCGCGATCGCCGAGGGCGTCGCCCCGAATATCGCGGCGAATGCAATGGATCGCTATCCGGGACTTGCGCACAGGATGGAAATCGTCGCCAAAAAAGGCGCCGTCACCTTCGTCAACGATTCAAAAGCGACAAACGCCGACGCCGCCTCGCGCGCGCTTAAATCCTATGACGATGTTTTCTGGATCGCCGGCGGCAAGGCCAAGGAAGGCGGCGTCGCGTCGTTGCGCCCGCTGATGAACAAAGTGCGCGGCGTTTATCTGATCGGGGAGGCGGCGCGCGATTTTGAAGGACAACTCGCCGGGGCGGCGTCCTGTTTCCAATGCGGCGATTTGCCGACGGCGCTGGCGCGCGCTGCGCGCGACGCGGAACTCAGCGGGCTCGCGGCGCCGGTCGTTTTGCTGTCGCCGGCTTGCGCTTCCTACGACCAGTTCCGCAATTTTGAGGAACGCGGCGAAGTCTTCCGAAAACTCGCCAACCAGATTGAAACGATGAACGGAGAAGCGGCGTGAGAACGATTAGCCGGCTAGACGATTCTCCCGCCGCGCGCTGGTGGTGGTCGGTCGATCACGTGTCGCTGATCATTCTCTCCGCCTTGCTGACGATCGGCGTCATTTTAGTGTTTGCAGCGGGACCCGGCGCCGCCGCGCGGCTGGGCATCGAAGATGCGTTCCATTTTCCGATGCGTCAGGTGATGTTCGTGCCGTTGGCGATCGCCGTCATGCTCGGGATATCAAGCCTGACGCCGCTGCAGGCGCGCCGGCTCGGCGCCGTCTTATTTGCAGCGTCCCTGGCGCTTCTTATTGTAACGCTGCTTTTTGCGCCGGAAATCAAAGGCGCCAAACGCTGGCTGCCGCTAGGACCGTTCGGATTTCAGCCGTCGGAACTCTTGAAGCCCGGCTTTGTGATGTTCTCGGCGTGGATGCTGGCGGAAGGCGCGCGAAATCCAAGGTTTCCAGGAGCGGCGATTGCGACAGGCCTCTATGCGCTCTGCGTTTCGGCGCTGATGATGCAGCCAGATTACGGACAAGCAGCGCTATTGACGGCTGTCTGGATCATCATGTTCTTTATTTCGGGCGGCGCCATTTTCTGGCTCGTCGCGGCCGCCGCAATTGCAATCTCCGGCTTTGTCGGCGGTTATTTTTTCTCGCCGCACCTCGCCAAACGAATTGACGGGTTTTTAAATCCCGAAGCTGGAAACAATTACCAGATCGACAAGGCGATGGAAGCGATCGCCCACGGCGGTCTCGGGCCCAGAGCCGCCGATGCGGCGGCGGTGAAATTCTCGCTGCCGGATGCTCAAACAGACTTCATTTTCGCGGTCGCGGCCGAAGAATTCGGCGTGATTGTGTGCCTCATCATTCTCGGTCTTTTCGCCGCTTTTGTGCTTCGAAGCTACGCGAAGGCGAGCGCGCTGAAGAGCGTATTTGCGCAGTGCGCGGTTTGCGGACTGGCCGCGCTGATCGGACTTCAAAGCTTCATCAATATCGGCGTTAATCTCCGCGCGCTTCCCGCCAAAGGCATGACCTTGCCGTTTATTTCTTACGGCGGATCTTCGCTGGTTGCGGCCGCACTCACCGTCGGTCTCATTCTCGCGCTGACGCGGCGGCAAGAGAGGGCGGCGCGGCGCAAGGAAATCATGCCATGAGCGGGGACGGCGGATTGATCGCGCTCGCCGCCGGAGGGACGGGCGGACATCTTTTTCCGGCTGAAGCCCTCGCGCAAGAATTAAAGCGCCGCGGCTGGCGCATCCTTCTCGCGACCGACGCGCGCGGCGCAAGATACGCGGCCGCATTTCCCGCCGATGAGCGCTTCATGATTTCAGCAGCGAGCCCGTCGATCGGCGGACCGGTCGCCAAAGCCGCCGCCGCGGTATCTCTTGCTGGCGGGCTAATGACGGCGCTGCGTGAATTCGGAAAACGCCGCATCGGAGCAGCCGTCGGTTTTGGCGGCTATCCGTCATTTCCGGCGATGAAGGCGGCGCAGCTGCTCGGCATTCCCTTCGGCATTCACGAACAAAACGGCGTTCTGGGTCGCGCCAATCGCATGGTCGTCGGCGGCGCTGAATTCATCGCGCATGGTTTTCCTGTTCTGGAAAAGGCGCCGGAAAAATTGCGCAGCAAGCTCGTTGAAGTCGGCAATCCGGTGCGCGACGCGGTTCGCGCGGTTGCGGATGAGCGCTATCCGGCGCTCGATGACTCATCGAAGATCGTCATTCTCGTTTTCGGCGGCAGTCAGGGCGCGTCGCTTTTTTCGCGCATCGTGCCGGCGGCGATCGCCGCCCTTCCAGAGCCTCTGCGCCAGCGCCTCAACGTGACGCAGCAAGTGCGTGACGCCGAAATCGCCGACGTGCGCAAAATTTATGACGCGGCAGGCGTAGCCGCAGAGCTTGCGCCGTTCTTTACCGATTTGCCGGCGCGTATTGCGCGCTCGCATCTTGTCGTCGCCCGCGCCGGCGCCTCGACGGTGACGGAATTATCGACGATCGGCCGGCCCTCCGTGCTGGCGCCGCTGGCGATTGCGATGGACGATCATCAGACAGGAAACGCGCGCGCGCTTTCCGACGCCGGCGCCGCCATCCGCATTAGCGAGGCGGACTTTACGGTTGAGGCGGTTGGCGCGCAGCTCCACGACATTTTGACGGATCCGGCCCTTCTCCATCACATGGCCGGCGCCGCGAAAGGCCGGGTCAAGGCGAACGCGTCCGCGGCGCTCGCGGATCTCGTTGAAAAAATCGCCGCCGGTAAATCCCGCAAAAGCGAAAAAAGAGCCGCCGCATGAGTGAGTCGAAGAATATCAAAGTCCGCCTGCCGTTCGGGGTCGGCACCGTGCATTTCGTCGGCATCGGCGGCATCGGAATGTCGGGGATCGCCGAGGTGATGAAAAATCTCGGCTATGACGTGCGCGGCTCTGACGTATCCGAAAGTGCGAACGTGCAGCGCCTACGCGAGAAGGGCATCGCGATCGTCATCGGCCACTCGGCCAAGAATGTCGAAGGCGCAGGCGCCGTCGTCGTTTCAACGGCGATCAGGCGCGACAATCCTGAAATTCTGGCGGCGCGCGCACGGCATATTCCGGTCGTTCGGAGAGCCGACATGCTCGCCGAATTGATGCGGTTGAAGTGGACAATTTCGGTCGCCGGCACGCACGGCAAGACGACAACGACGACAATGGTCGCAGCGCTTCTCGATGAAGCGGGGCTCGATCCGACCGTCATCAATGGCGGCGTCATCAACGCCTATGGCACCAACGCCCGCATCGGCGAGGGCGACTGGATGGTCGTCGAGGCGGACGAATCGGACGGGTCTTTCCTGCGCCTGCCGACGACGGTCGCGGTTGTCACCAATATCGATCCTGAGCATCTTGAGCATTGGGGCGGGTTCGAAGCCTTAAAAGCCGGGTTCGACCAGTTCATCGAGGCGACGCCGTTTTACGGTTACGGCATTGTCTGTCTCGACCATCCGGAGGTGCAGGCGCTGGTCGGGCGCGTCACCGATCGCCGGCTCATCACCTATGGAACAAATCCGCAGGCGGATGTGCGAGCTGAAAATATCTCCTTCGAAGGCGGCGTCTCCAAATTCGACATTGTCTTCAGAAGCCGCGGCAAACCCGATAACCGCATCGACGGCCTGAAACTGCCGATGCCGGGCGTTCACAATGTTCTGAATTCCGTCGCCGCCGTGATTGTCGCGCGCAAGGTCGGCGCCTCTGATGAGGCGATCCGCAAAGGCCTTGGCAAATTCGCGGGCGTCAAGCGGCGGTTCACCAAGGTCGGCGACTGGAACGGCGTCACCATTATCGACGATTACGGCCACCATCCGGTGGAGATCGCTGCTGTCCTGCGCGCCGCGCGCAATGTGACGCGAGGAAAAATCATCGCCGTCGTGCAGCCCCATCGCTACACGCGCCTGCGCGATTTGATGGATCAGTTCTGCTCCTGCCTCAATGAAGCGGATGTC
>JBBTJH010000186.1:0-10125 GCA_038059555.1 Pseudomonadota bacterium
CGTCTGATGGGAGCGATTGGTCTTGGCGGGCGGCGCGGATTTCACCTTTCTCGAGTTCTTCGCGGGCGGCGGCATGGCCGCGCTCGGGCTCGGCGCGCGATGGCGGCCGGTCTTCGCCAATGATTTTGACCCGATGAAGCGGGCCGCCTACGGCGCCAATTTCGGGCTCGAGCATCATGTCGCAGGCGATATTCACGCCCTCACCCTCGCCGACCTTCCGGCGGAACAGGCCGATCTCGCCTGGGCCTCGTCGCCCTGTCAGGATCTCTCGCTCGCCGGCGCGCGCGGCGGGCTCGGCGCGAGACGCAGCGGGGCTTTTTTCGGCTTCTGGCGTCTTGTCGAGGCGCTGGACGACGAAGGGCGAGCGCCGCGGCTCGTCGTCGTTGAAAATGTCGCGGGTCTTCTCACCTCGAACGGAGGCGCCGATTTTGCGCGCGTCGTCGAAATGATGGCGGCGAGGCGTTATCTCGTCAGCGCGCTTCTTCTCAACGCGGCCGATTTTGTCCCGCAATCGCGGCCGCGTCTTTTTATTGTCGCCGCGCGCGCGGCGGACGCTGCGATCTTCAGCCGCGTAGAGCCCCCCTCGGTTCCGGCAGCGCTTGCGGGCGCTGTTGAAAATCTTTCTCACCAGGCGCGGCGGAGCTGGCGGTGGATCGCGGCGGCGCCAGTTTGCAGGAGAAATCTTTCCCTCGCAGACATCCTCGACGGGACTGCGGCTTTCGACCCGGCGCGGACAACGCGCGAGCGGCTTTCGCAAATGACCCCGCGCCAGCGCGCCGCCATCCGCGAGCTCCAGTCGAGCGGCGCCCGCCATGTCGGCGCCGCGTTCCGGCGCGTGCGTATCGAAGACGGCGAAAAGCGCCTTCGCATTGAAGCCCGGTTCGATGGTCTCGCGGGATGCGTCAGAACCGCCGCCGGCGGCTCTTCCCGCCAGATCATTTTCGAGATCGATCGCGGCAAAATTCGCTCGCGCCTGATGACGGCGCGCGAAGCGGCGCGGGCGATGGGGCTCCCTGAGGCCTATATCCTGCCCGCCGGCGCGACTGCGGCGTTAAAGCTCGTCGGCGACGGCGTCGCGCCGCCGGTTGTTTCCTGGCTCGCCGGGAACGTCCTTGAACCGATGCTCGTCCGCGCGCAAAAGGCGGCATGACGGGCAAGAAAAAGCGCACCGATATTTTCTCAGGCGAAAAGCGCTCCGAGATCATGCGCGCGGTGAAGGCGAAAGACACCGCCCCCGAACTGGCGCTGAGAAAGGCGCTGTTCGCCCGGGGCTTTCGCTACCGCGTCAATGTCAAAGATCTTCCCGGCAAGCCGGACATCGTTTTACCGAAATACCGGGCTATTATATTCGTGCACGGATGTTTCTGGCACGGACACGGCTGCGCAAGGGGGAAGCGGCGCCCCAAGACCAATGCAGAATACTGGAGATCGAAAATCGCACGCAATAAAAAACGCGACAGCGACGCGATTGCTGCGTTGCGGCGTCACGGATGGTCTGTAAAAATTTCATGGGAATGTGACTTGAAAAATTCATCCGAAGAGGCCAACAAGGTTGCGGGGTGGCTGGTAACGCGTCAACAAAAGGGAGAATTGAGTTGACCCCGACGATCAAGCCCGCAATCAAGCCCATGATAAAAATCGGTCACAATGAGAGAGACAGCCGCGGTCGCTACTGGATGGTGACCAACGCCGGCGAGGCTGAGCTTGTTTATTCGCTCGGCGCTAACGATCAGATGATCATCAATTCAACTTTCGTTCCTATCGACGCGCGCGGCGGCGGCGTCGCGCTGGCGCTCGTCAAACGCGCCGTTGAGGACGCGAAGGCGACAGGCCGCAAGGTCGATCCCGTTTGTCCCTATGTCGATAAACTATTCGACCGGCACCCCGAATGGCGGGAATTGCGGGCTTCCTAGACGCTCCGCGCCGCTGTTACGGTTAAGGCGGCGCTAACCCATCCGGCAAAATTATTTACGTTTCTAAAAGGCGGCGGGCCTAGGACTGGGGAAATATCCCCCGGAGCGTCCGCCTTGCATATTAAAGCCCTTATTCATCGACCAGATGGAAATATCGCTATTGTCGCCGCCTTGGTCTTCGCGCTGTTGATCGGCGCGGTCGGCGCAGGCGTCGATTTCAGTTACAGCAATGTCGTTCGAGCGGAAATCCAGAATGCGGCGGATGCGGCGGTTCTGGCGGCGTCGTCGCCATCCCTCGACGATTCAAAGCGTCAGGCCGTCGCAGAGAAAACGTTCGCCTCATTGATGCCGGAGCGAAACCTTGACGGTCCGGTCGAGGTGATCTTCGATCTTTCTGAGGCGGGCACAGTCAACGTCATGGCGAAGGCCCGCGTCGTCAACCAGTTCGCGCAACTCGTCGGGTTCAGATATATCGACGTCAGCGCGACCAGCGTCGCCAAACAGTCGGTCCGCAAGCCGGAAATCGCTTTTGTTCTCGACGTATCCGGATCGATGAATGCGTGGATGGGATCTGGAAACCGGATTACCGTTCTCAAAACTGCCGCGAAGAAGTTGATCGACACGATCGACAAGAACGCCGTTCCGTCGGCGCCTCCATCCTACGCGATTATTCCCTTCAACATGAACGTGAACATCGGCGTCGCCAATTCCGCCTATGTGTCGGATACGTCAGATCCCTTGTTCGCCGGAACGGCATGGGCGGGATGCGTGCTGGAGCGCAAAGGCAAGGACGCCAATAGCGACGATTTTAACGAGTTCTCCGGCGGATCCAACGGCAAATGGCACGCTTATATTTCACCGCCGGAGCCCAATTCCGGCGGCGCGTGCTCCAACAAATCAAATGGCGAGAACCTTGGATATTTATCGGTGGCGACAAATCCGCCGGGCGTATTCAAAGCGCAAACGGCGGGCCCGAATTACAATTGCGTTCGCCATGCGATCACCGCGCTCAACGAAAACCCCGCTAACGTCAAATCGTCGATCGACAAGCTGACCGCCGAGTACAATATGGGCACGATTATCGCGCCGGGCGTCGCCTGGGGCATGCGGGTTTTGTCCTCCTCAGCGCCTTTCAGCGAGGGATCGCCGGAGGGCGCTAAAATTCGCAAGATCATGGTCGTTCTGACCGACGGCGAGCAGACGACCGAAGCTGAATACGGTACGCGGCCAACGTGCAACGCCGCAACCAATTCCGTCACGCCGTACGAATTCGATCCCGCCAAATTCGGGCTTGGCGGCAAAAAGATCAAAACCTACGGCGCAACGGACGAATTTTCGGCCTACGGTTACATCCGCGATTCAGATCCCTTCGGCTCAAACCCTTCGACTTGGTCCGATGTCTCCGACGATCTCTATAACGTATCGATCGAGGCGTGCAAAAACGCCAAGGAGCTAGGAAAGAACGGGATTGAAATATTCTCGATCGCCGTCAGCGCCGACGCCGGGCCGGGCACAAAGACTTATGACTTGCTGAAAAACTGCGCCACCAACGACGCGCATTTTTTCTACGCCAGCGATTCAGCCGCACTCGAATTCGCCTTCAAGAAAATCGCCGACGAAATCGTCAACGTCCACCTGACGAAGTAGGCTTTCCGGTGCGCGCTAATAGACGCCAGCGCGTATGAGCGCGGACTTTATGTCGCCGTTCTCGACCAGAACGGCGCGCATCCCGGCGGTGATCGCCGCGTCGATATTCGCCTCGACATCGTCGAAGAAGAAAATATCGCGCGGAGCGGCGTCGAGCGCAGCGGCGACGCGCGCATAGATTTCCGGCTCCGGTTTTCTGAGCCCAAGCTCGAATGAGAGAAAGCAGTCGTCGAAAAGCTCGGCGACGCCAAGCTCGCGGCAACGCTCCCAATGCACGATGTTGGCGTTGGAGAGGCAGGCGAGGCGGGAGCGCATGCCGAGATCCGCAAGCGCCCCCGGCGCGCCGTCATAAACGCCGGTCACCCACTGCTTGAAGCCGCGAAGAAACTCCGCGCGGTCAAGCCCGAGCCCCCATTCGCGAATGAAAGCGTCGGCGAAATGCTCGGGCGAGAGGCGCCCGCGCTCAAAAAGGTCGAGCTCGGGAAGCCGCCACCAGTTAGCCCGGCAATACTCAAGGCCGTGCGCGCCCTTCGTCATCGCGTCAGAGCCCTCCGCCCCTCGAAAATCGACGATGACGCCGCCGAGATCGAAGAGAAGAACCGCCGGCGGCGCCATTACGCTTTTTTCGACGCGATCCATTCGTCGACGCGGCGCTCCAGAATTCCGAGCGGAAGCGCGCCGCCGCCGAGCACGGTGTCGTGGAATTCCTTGATGTCGAATTTGTCGCCAAGCTCGCCCTTCGCCTTTTCACGCAGGTCGAGGATTTTGCGCATGCCGATCTTGTAGGCGGTCGCCTGGCCCGGCCAGACGATGTAGCGCTGAACTTCCGAACGGATTGCGCCTTCCGCAGACGGAGAATTGGCGATGAAATAATCGACCGCCTGAGCTTCGGTCCAGCCCTTGGAATGAACGCCGGTGTCGATGACGAGCCGGATCGCGCGCCAAAGCTCGGTCGAGAGGCGCCCGAAATCGGAATAGGGATCCTGATAGGCGCCCATCTCCTTTGCAAGAAGCTCGGAATAGAGCCCCCAGCCTTCGGAATAGGCGGTAAAGCCCGCTTGCGTCCGGAAGCGCGGCACGCCGGTCAGCTCCTGCGCGATCGAGATTTGCATGTGATGGCCGGGATTGCCCTCGTGATAGGCGACGACTTCAAGCTGAGGCTTCGGCATCGCGCGCATGTCGGAAAGATGCGCGTAATAGACGCCGGGGCGCGAGCCGTCGGGCGTTCCCGGAAAATAGTGCTGCGCGGCGCCAGGCTGCTCGCGGAACGGTTCGACGCGCTTGACGACGAGATCGGCCTTCGGGAGGAGGCCGAAATAATCCGGCAGGCGCGATTTGATGAAGTCGAGCTTGGCGCTCGCTTCGGCGATATAGGCGTTCGCGCCTTCATCGCCGTTCGGGAAGAAGAAGCGGTCATCTTCGCGCATGAATTTGAAAAAATCCTGCAGCGTTCCCTTGAAGCCGACCGCCTCCTTGATTTTCTCCATTTCGCCATGAATGCGGGCGACTTCGGAAAGTCCGAAATCGTGAACCGCTTCAGGCGTCAAGTCGGTGGTCGTGCTGGCGGCGAGGCGCTCTTTATAGAAAGCAGCCCCGTTCGGGAGTTTGCCGACGCCCGTCGCGATCTCGTCCGCATTCGCCTTGTCGCTTTCGAGCCATGCGACCAGCGCCGAATAGGCCGGCCCAAGTTTCTCAACAAGCGCCGTCTTCGCGGCGGTCTTCAGCTCAGCGCCTTTTGCGGCGTCGATCTTGCCCGCCTTCACCAGCGCGTCGATTTCGGTCTGGACGTCAGCCCAGACGGGGCTGTCCTTTGCGCCGTTGAACGGCGCGCCCGTGATGACGTTCTTTGACTGCGCGATGACGCCGTCATAAGCAAAGCGCGGCGGGCGCACGCCCTCGGCCGCCTCGATTTTCGCACGCTCCAGAAGCTGGTCGATGCCGCGCGCAACGCCGCCGATCCGCGCGATATAGGCGTCGATGTCTGACGGCTCATCGACCTTGTGAAAGACGATGAGAAATTGCGGCAGGAACGCCTGCGGCCCCTGCATCTGGGTGAACACATATTGACTGCGGCGGAATTTCGCCGCCGCTTCCGCGCGTTCAAGCTGATAGAGCCAGACATCGTAGGAAGTTTTCGCTTCCTGCGACAGCTTGGCGTAATCGAACGAAGATTTCAGCTCCGCCCCCGCTTTTCGCGCCCAGTCGAGTTGCGTGTCCTCGCCCGCTTCCGAAAGATCGTCGATCTTGTCGTAGTCTTTCTTTTCGCCGAGGAACGTCCGCTGGATCGGCGAGAAATCAAGCTGCTCTTCAAACTTGGCGTCGAACCATTGATTGAGGCGCTGCGTTTCGGCGGCGATTTCCTCAGCGCTCGGCGCGGCGACGACGGAAGCTTCAGGGGCCGGAGCCGCCGGCTTCTTGCCGCAAGCTGCAGCGGAAACGGAGACGAGAAGCGCAAGCGTGACGGCGCGAAGCGTTTGACGGCGCATGATGAGCGGTCCTTTCGGATTAAACGGCCAGCGCCGCCCCCGGCGCCAGATGGTGAGCGCGGCGACGCTACCCCCGATTCCAGGGCCGCGCAAATCGGTTGGTCGCGGAGACCAATCATGTCGCCGCAATCGTCAGGTTACCCTTAAAACGCCTCCGCGCTGAGCGTCATCAGCGGCTCGGCGCCGGTTTTGATTTTCGCGAGGTGCGATTTCGTGTCGGGGAGCATGCGCGCGAGGAAGAATTTTCCGGTCGTCAGCTTGTTCGAATAGAACGCGTCTTTCTCGCCTGCTTTTTGTTTGGCGATCGCGGCTTTGGCGAGATTGGCCCAGCCGAAGGCGAGGCACAAAAGGCCGAACATGTGGAGATAATCCATCGAGCCCGCGCCGGCGTTATCGGGATTTGAAAAGGCGTTCATCATCAGCCACTGCGTCGCGTCGCCGACGTCCGCCTTCGCGGTCGCGAGGCCGTCGAGGAACGGTTTCATTTCCGCCTCGCCTTTGTTGTCGGCGATGAACTGGTCGATTTCAGCAAAGAACGTCTGCAGCGCGCGGCCGCCGTCTTTCGGCAATTTGCGCCCGACGAGATCGAGCGCCTGAATGCCGTTCGCGCCTTCATAGATCATGGCGATACGCGCGTCGCGCACGAACTGCTCCATGCCCCACTCGCCGATATAGCCGTGTCCGCCAAGCACTTGTTGCGCGTTGGTCGCGTGGGCGTAGCCTTTGTCGGTCAGATATCCTTTCAACACCGGCGTCATCAGCCCGAGATAATCGTCCGCCTTCTGACGTTCGGCGGCGTCCGGCGATTTGTGCAACAGATCGGCGTGCAGCGCCGACCAGTACATCCACGCGCGCCCGCCCTCCAAAGTCGCCTTTTGTTCCAGCAGCATGCGGCGAACATCCGGGTGAACGATGATCGGGTCGGCCGCTTTGTCCGGCGCTTTGACGCCCGAGAGCGAGCGGCCCTGAATGCGGTCTTTCGCGTAGGCGGCGCCGTTTTGATAGGCGACTTCCGAAATCGCGAGGCCTTGGAGGCCGACGCCGAGGCGCGCTTCGTTCATCATCACGAACATGGCGCGAAGGCCTTTGTGTTCTTCGCCGAGCAGCCAGCCTTGCGCCTCGTCATAATTCATCACGCAGGTCGAGTTGGCGTGAATGCCCATTTTTTCTTCGATTTTGCCGCAGGAAACGCCGTTGCGGGCACCGAGCGATCCGTCCTTGTTGATGAGGAATTTCGGGACGATGAAAAGCGAAATGCCTTTTACGCCCTCCGGCGCGCCTTCGATGCGGGCGAGGACGAGGTGAATGATGTTGTTGGTGAGATCGTGTTCGCCGGCCGAGATGAAAATTTTCTGGCCGCTGATCTTGTAAGAGCCGTCGCCGTTCGGGACCGCTTTGCTGCGCAAGAGGCCGAGGTCCGTGCCGCAATGCGGCTCGGTCAGATTCATCGTGCCGCCCCACTCGCCCGAAATCATCTTCGGGAGATAGGTTTCTTTCTGCGCGTCGGTGCCGTGTTCGTAGATCGCGTCAGCCGCGCCGCGCGCGAGCCCTGGATACATGCCGAACGCCATATTGGCGGCCGAAACCATCTCGTTGAAGGCGACCGCCAGAATGTAGGGAAGCCCCTGCCCGCCATATTGGGGATCGAACGAAAGCCCCTGCCAGCCGCCCTCGCGGAACTGGTCGTAGGCCGCTTTAAATCCTTTCGGTGTCGAAACCGAGTTGTCTGGGTGACGGGTGCAGCCTTCGTGATCGCCCGACTGGTTGAGCGGGTGGAGGACGTTAGACGCGAGCTTGCCGCCCTCTTCAAGGATCGCATCGACGACGTCGGGCGTCGCATCGGCGAACCCTGGAAGGTTCGAGTATTTCGAGATGCCGAGGACATCGTGGAGGATGAACTGCATGTCGCGAAGCGGGGCGTTATAGACGGTCATGGGGCAATTCTCTTTTCCTGAGGCGTCAGTATCCGGGTCCGGCGGCGAGCCGGGGCGGCTCTGAGGGTTCTACCCGCACCGGGTTTGAAAGGTCACTCTAAAGATAGACGCGGCGGAACTTTCGTAAAGCGCGAGGGGCAGCCCTCTGTGGAAAGTTTTAACCCCGCATTAACCCTCCGCATCGTGTCCTAAGGCATTGGAATCGCCCTTTAACTATTTGCGGTTGCGGCGAAGCACCTTACCGGAAGGTGGTCGCTGCGACCGGACGGCCTGCTCTTCGGCGGAGAGTCCGCGCGGGCGATCGTTCAATTCGGGGGAGGGCCCCCAACGCAATTCTGGTGGTGGACGCCATGAAATCTAACGCCCCCTGGAGCGTTAAAGGCATCGAACGGGACGCTCGCGAAACCGCCAAAGCGGCCGCGCAGCGCGAGGGGATGACCGTCGGCGAATGGCTGAACCAGATCATTTTCAGCGCTGGCGATCCTGACGCCCCGGCGACGACTGGCGAAATCGACGGGCTGAAGGCGCGCGATCTCGCCGCCGCCATCGAGCATCTCTCCAAACGCATTGCGATAGCCGAATCGAAAAGCGCGTCGGCTGTCGATAACCTCGCGCGCAGTCTTGGCGGCGCTGTCGAGCGGATGCAGCGGATCGAACGCGCAGAGCCCGCCGGCGTCAGCGACGGCGCGCTCGCAGCGCGCGTCAAGCTTCTCGAAGAAAAATCAACCGACCGTCAGCGCATCGAAGCTTTGCGGGCGCTTGAACGCGCTGTCGGTCAGATCGCCGTGCAATTTTCCAATTCGGAAAAATCAACCGTCTCGCGTCTCGATGCGACGGAGCGGCAGCTGCAATCTATTGCGGGCCGGCTCGAAGACGGCGCCGGCGGCGACGCCGTCAGCGCAAGCGCGGTGCGCGATGCGATCGAGGGCATGGCCGAGCGCGTCTCGCGCGCCGAAAAGATCGCGGCGGAAGCGGCGCGTCTCAAAGACGAGGCGGCAGAGTCGGTCGACGCCGATTTCATCCACAAAACGGGCCTTCGCCTCAGAATTCTCGGCGATGAGATCAAGCGCGGCGGCGACCAGATCAGGACGCTGGAAACGACGATCTCCCGTCTCTCGCAGCAGATCGACGGCGCTGAAAAGCGCAGCGCCGAGGGCGTTCAAAAAGTCGCCGAGACGATCAACGATCTCAAAACCCAGTTTTCCAGCGCCGACGCAACAGATCAAGCCGACGCGCGCGCCGACATCGAAGCGGCCGTATCGGAAATTACGCAGCGGACGGAAGACCGGATTGAATCGCTGCAACGCTCGTTTGACGACATGGTGCGCCGGCTTGAAGCGGCGAGCGGACGCGCCAGCGACCCCGCGCCGCAGGCGCACGTCAAACCTGCAATGCTCGCCGCAACGCCGGCGCCGGCAGCCGTCTCCGCTCCGGCCGATGATTTCGACAGCGAGCTTGATGACGCTTTTGCAGCGCTCGATCTTGAAGACCCGATTCCAACGCCTCACGACGTGAGAGCTCCGGCCGAGCGGCAAGTCAGCGCCCCTGCGGCTGATACGAGCGACGATTTCGGTTTTGACGCGGAGCAATCGGACGAAGAGGCGGCGCGCGAGAGCCAGGATGTGCTCGCCGAAATCCGCGAAGCCTTCGGGATCGACGCGCCGGCGCAAACCCAGGAAGCGGAAGACGAAGAAGCGCAAGAAACACAAGAAGCGGCAGAAATTGACGCGTCCGACGACGAAGTCGAATTCGCGCCTGAATTGCCCCCGATGGCGACGGCGCCCGAGGAGAAATCCGGCAATAGCGCCGATTATCTGAAAGCCGCGCGGCAAGCGGCGCGGGAAGCTGCAGCGCAGGCCGCGACCGACGATGAGTCAGCCTCGCCGAAGAAAAAACTGACGCCCAAGCAGCGCGCGATCCTCGCGGCGCGAATCAAACGCCGCAAGCAGGAAGCCGAAACGGCGAAGGCGGATGTCGCGCTGGCGGCCCCCGTCGCCGCGCCCTTTGCGGGCGACGACGCGGACGACGGCGAGGCGAAAGCGTCCATCAAGACGCGGATCGCGGGCCTCGTCGCAAAAATCAAATCCCGCCCGGCGCCGAGCGATGTCGCGCCGGAAAAAGCGGACGGCGACCCCGGCGCGGATG
>JBBTJH010000187.1:0-3923 GCA_038059555.1 Pseudomonadota bacterium
CGCGCCTTTGCGCGCGAAACCGGTTTCCACTTTCGCGCTCGGCTCGCTTAGCCTGCGCGACAGACCGATTTCAACTCGCGCAGCGGCTTCATGGCCGCGACATCGATCATCTTTCGGATCTGCTTTTTGAGATCGCGCTCAAGGTGTTCGATCTGGCGGTCGAAAATCGGGCACTCCCGCCGGTCCTCGATCGCGTGACAGGCATGCGAGACTGTCGTCCGGTCCCGTCCGAATTCCGTCGCGACATCCCTCAGCGACATATCGCCGACGATATGGCAAAGATACATCGACAGCTGGCGGGCGAAAGCGACCGACGCTTTGCGCTTTATCGCCGCGACTTCCGAATATTCGACGCCGCAGGCCTGAGCCGCAAGTTGCAGCGACGCCGTGACGATCTTTTTCCGGTAGAAATTATTAAGGCCCCCGCTCCATTCAATTTTTGTCATCCGCTCCCGCTCCCCATGGCCTGAAGGCCAACCGCCGATTGCAAGCCTAAAACTTGAATCGAAGTGTGAGATAACTTCGCGTGACCGGGTTAGGATTGAATTAGGATTTAAGGTTAAGGCGCGTTCGTCACGCCGCGAAGGCGATCACAAGCGCGAGGCCGAGGACGATCGCCGTCGCCAGCGCCATAAACCCTGTGGGCCAGCTTCTCGCGAGGGCGCCTTCCGGACCGTGTACGGCGTAAATGCGGGTCATCGCGCCGGCGACGCGGTTCGTGAAAAGCCGCCAGAGGAGGTTCCAGATCCCGCGCACGGCCGCTGAAGCCCATCGGAACAAGTTCCGGCCCGGCACGCGGTAGAACCAGTCCGTATCGAGATTGGTTGAGGGGGTTTCCGCAGGGTACCATTTGACGAGGATCAAAACAGCAAAAGCGAGCACCGCCCACAGCAGCAGCTGCAGCTGCTCTACTATATGATACGGCGCGTAAGGGTGATAATTCGCGACCGCCTCAGGATACGGCATCAGCGCGTAGAGCGGTTCAGGATAAACGCCGATCGCGATGCACAAAAAGGCGGATATGCCCATCGCGAGCAGCATTTCGGGCGGCGCTTCTTTCGGCCTTTTGCCGCTGTCGTGAGCGAAAAAGGTGAAATAGGGGATCTTGATGCCCGCGTGTTCGAGAACGCCCGCCGAGGCGAAGAGCAAAACCAGCCAGATCCAGAACGCGTTCGCCTCGCCCGCCGCGTCGATAATGAGGCCTTTAGTGACGAAGCCCGCAAAGCCCGGAAACGCTGAAATCGACATCGCGCCGATGAGGCAAAAAATCATCGTCAGCGGCATCGTCTTGTAGAGCCCGCCGAGCTCAGTCGCTTTCGACGTGCCGGTTCTGTAAATCGCCGCGCCGACCGCCATGAAAAGAAGGCTTTCAAAGATGATGTTGGCGAAAGCGTAGCCGGCCGCGCCGTTGATCGAGGCCGCAGTGCCAAAACCGATGCCGATCACCATGAACCCGACCTGGTTGTTGATCGAATAACAGAGAACTTTCTTGAGGTCGTTTTCGATGAGCGCGAAGAAGATCGGGAAGATCGTCATCACCGCGCCGATCCAGACAAGTTCCGGCGTTCCCGGAAAGGCGCGGGCAAGGCTCGCGACCGCCAGTTTCGTGGTGAATACGGAAAGCACAATTGTGCCGGCGTAGGAGGCTTTCGGGTAAGCGTCCTGCACCCAATTATGCAGCAGCGGGAACGCCGCCTTGATGCCGAAGGCAAGGAGCATCACGAGGCCGGAGGCCTTGATCGCGCCGGTCGCGTCGCGAAGGCCGATCTCCCCGAAGGCGAATGAGCCGGTTTCGCCGTAAACGAGCACGACGCCGGCGAGCAGCAAAACGCCCGAGAGAATCTGAATGACAAGATAGCGCATGCCGGCGAGGTATGTCGCGCGCACGCCCGGCCCGAAGACGAGAAAGACGGAAGTAACCGCCGCTATTTCCCACCACACGAACAAGGTGATGAGATCGCCCGCAAGAACGCCGCCGAGCGCTGCGGCGGGATAAGCGAGCGACGCGAAATCCTGCGCACGGTCGCGGCTTCGCCACGCATAAAGAAGATTGAGCGCCGCCGCGATGTGAAAGACGATCGCGAAAAGCCGCGACAGGGGATCGAGGCGCAGCATCGTCACCGGCTCGCCGAAGATCGACAGCGCGCCGTAATTCCCAAGTCCGAGGCGGTTCAGTTGAAACGCGCTCATCGCAACGAAGACGAGCATCAAGGGCCGGCGGATCGCCGCAAAGCCGTTCGGGATGAACGCGCCGAGGATCGCGCCGACAGTGAGAATGACCGCCGGGTTCATGGCGAGCGCGGAGATGAGGCTGCCCTCAATCATGCCTATTCCCGCTCCTCATAATAGGTTTCCTTGCGGCCGACGAGTTTTCGCAAGTGCTGGCCGGCGAGCACGATGAACGAGAACGCGGCAAATCCGTAAACGGCGAAAAAAGCGCCCATGCTTTCAACGTCGAAATGCGGGTGGTCGTTTTTAAAGGCGGGGAGGAAGCCTGCGACGGCCGCCGCCAGCGCAGCGATGACGAGCAATGCCAGAAACGCCATGCGGAACGTTTTCGTATCCGCCCAGCCGGGTTTTTCGTCGCCGTGATGCGGGTCAGCCATCAGTGCGCCTCCGTAATCGGGGTCAGATATGCGTAAAGCGGATCGGCGAAAATGAAGAGAAGCAGCGCGAAAAGTGCGGTGATCATCGGCGGGATAACGCAAAGAAGCGGCGCTTCATGGATGTTGCGCCAGTCGATCGCTTTTGCGCCGGAGCCTTGCGGTTTCGCCGCGCCAATCGCGGGGTCGAGATAAAACGCCTGCACCGGGATCGAGAGGAGATAGACGACGTTGAGCAGCGACGAGACGATCAATACGCCGATAATCGCCAGCTGCCCTGCGTCGGCGGCGCCCAGCATCAACAGGAATTTCGGCCACGAGCCGCCCATCGGCGGCAAGCCGACGATCGACATGGCGCCGATGAAAAAAGCGATGAAGGTGAACGGCATCTTGCGTCCAAGACCCGGCAATTCCGACACCAGCGTCTTATGCGCGCCGACATAAATCGCGCCCGCGCACATGAAGAGCGTCATTTTGCCGGCGGCGTGCGCGGCGATCTGCAGGGCGCCGGCCATGACGCCCATCTGTGTCGCCAGCATCGCGCCAAGCGTCACATAAGCAAGCTGCGAGATTGTCGAATAGGCAAGACGCGCTTTCAGATTGTCCTTGCTCATGGCGATCGCCGACGCGAGCAGGATCGTCGCGGCGGCGATCCACATATAGGGCGCCGACGCGCCCGTCGCGGCAAGGAAATCGACGCCGAAAATGTAGACGGAGATTTTCAGGATCGCAAAGACGCCCGCTTTGACAACCGCGACCGCGTGCAGGAACGCCGAGACCGGCGTCGGCGCCACCATCGCATTTGGAAGCCAGGGATGGACAGGCATCAGCGCCGCCTTGCCGACGCCGAAAGCAAAGAGCCCCATCAGGATCATCGGCAGCGCGCCGGCATCGGCCAGCGGTCCCGCGAGAATTCCGCCGGGCGTGAAATCCGTCGTGCCGGCGATTGAATAGACCCAGACAATCGCCGGCAAAAAGAGACCAATCGATGTTCCCAACAAGACGCCAAGATAAACACGCCCGCCTTTTCGCGCCGCATCGTCGCCCTTGTGCGTCACCAGCGGAAAGGTCGAGAGCGTCAGCACCTCGTAGAAGATAAAAAGCGTAAAAAGATTGGCGGCGTATGCAACGCCCATCGCAGCGGCGATGGCGACCGCGAAGCACATGTAAAAGCGCGTTTGATGTTTCTCATTATTGCCGCGCATGTAACCGATCGAATAGAGCGAGTTCACCGTCCATAAAACGCTCGCGAGAACGGCGAACATCGCGCCAAGCGGCTCGGCCTGAAATTCAATCGGCAGGCCGCCGACCACGGTGAAG
>JBBTJH010000188.1:0-5191 GCA_038059555.1 Pseudomonadota bacterium
GGGGGTCTGCGACGCGGCGACGGCGCACCTCGCCGAATTCGGCTATCATCGAACCTCAGTCGGAAAAATCGCCGAACGCGCCGGCGTCAGCCAGGGCGCGTTGCAGCACCATTACCCGACCAAGGACGATCTGGTCGCCGCGATCGCCGACTGCATCCTGACGCGGTCGGTTAAATGGTTTTCAATCGCGCGCCTCGAACTCGCACGCGGGCCCGACGCCTTCGCCGAAGTCGTGCGGCGGTCCTGGCGCGAACAATTTTGCAGCGATGATTACGCGGCGATCCTTGAAATCCTGATCGCCAGCCGAACCCACCCGGCCTTGCTCTCCCGCATTGCGCCAGCTCTGGCGCGTTGGCGCAGCCGTATCGACGCCGAGATCGCGGAGCTGCTGCCGTCGACCCAAAGAACGGCGCAAGAGCTTGACGCGATCTTGTCGATTTCCCGCGCGATGATGACCGGGCTTTTGGTTCACGACCAGCTTTTAAAGGACGACGCGCATATCGATTTCGTCATCGACCAGTGGATCGCGCTGGCGCGACGCTAGAAAGGAATGAGCTTTTCATGAGTACCGAACTGGATCCCGCCGGCATCGCTTCCTTGAACGAGATTTTCAAGAACTACTTGCCCGGGCTCATCGGCATGCGATTTACGGCGGCGGGCGATCGCTGGATTGAAGCGGAGCTGACCGTTTGCAAGCAAGTGATGGCCCCGAACGGCTATCTGCATGCGGGAACCGTGGTGTCGCTCGCCGACACCTGTTGCGGCGCCGCCTGCGTGAGAGCGCTGCCTTCTGGCGCAAAAGGCTTCACGACGATTGAGCTCAAATCGAACTTTCTCGGCACCTTGCTGGAAGGCGTCATCTTCTGCCGCACCGAAGCAAAACATCTCGGCCGCACGACGCAGTTATGGGACGCGGAAGTCAGCGACAAAGCGAGCGGAAAAACCATCGCGCTTTTTCGCTGCACGCAGATGGTGATTTGGCCGAAGGCGTCAGGCGGCTGAGGCTTTCTGGAAGGCGGGCCGCGCGCTGATTTTCTCCCACCACCGCGTCACATTCGGCGACATCGCTTCCGCAACGCCCAGCGTGTCGGCGAACTGCAGCGCGAAGGCGACGCAGATGTCGGCCATGGTGAACCGCTCCGCGCAAAGATAGTCGCGCCCCGCAAGCCCCGCCTCGACCGACGCCCATCGCCCCAGAAACCACTTGCGGTAATCGGCGGCGACTTGCGCGCTGCGGCGCTCCTCAGGTTCGAGCGCCGTGTAGCGAAAGACGATCGTCAGCGGAAAAGTCAGCGTCGCGTCGGAGCGATACATCCAGTTGAGATAAGCGCCGTAGTCTTTTTCCTGCGGCGTCACGGCGAGCGGCGTCGGCCCGTATTTTTCGGCGAGATAATGACAGATGCCGGAGCTTTCGGTCAGCATCACGCCGCCGTCGATCAGCGCCGGAACAGTGCCGAGCGGGTTCACATCCTTAAAGTGCTTGGCGAACATCCGCGGCGGAAACGGCAATGTTTCGAGCTCATAGGCGAGCCCCATTTCCTCCAGCGCCCAGACGCACCGAAACGACCGCGCGCCCTTGCAGTGATAGAGTTTCATGTCTTTCCTGCTCTTACCGGCGAAAACCGGGATGAACGGAGAATATGAAGGGACTTCATCGGGGCGCAAGCTCGAAAAGCTGTGCGACGGCGTTGACGCTGCGGGCGCGCTAGTCGCACATTAAAATCATGCCGCCCCTCTCCTTCGACGCGACCCGCCTCCCCTCGCCGCATCTGACGCCGAGCCATGAGGCGTGGCGCAAGACAGTGCGCGGCTTTGTCGAGAGGGAAATCGCGCCCCATGTCAGCGCCTGGGACGAAGAGGGAAAATTCCCGCGCGAACTGCACCGCCGCGCGGCCGAAATCGGCCTCATCGGACTTGGCTATCCGGAAGAGTTCGGCGGCGTAAAAGCCGGCGTCGATATCTTTCATTCGATCATCGCCTCGGAAGAGCTCGCGCACGCCGGGTCCGGCGGTCTCATCGCCGGACTGATGACGCACGGCATCGGCCTGCCGCCGATTATCGCGCTCGGGTCTGATGAATTGAAAGCGCGGGTCGCGCCGGAGGTCCTCGCCGGAAAAAAACTGATCGCACTCTGCGTCACCGAACCCTCAGGCGGGTCGGACGTCGCCAATCTGAAAACGCGCGCGGTTCGAGACGGCGGCCATTACATCGTCAATGGCGAGAAGACCTTCATCACGACCGGAATGCGCGCAGATTATCTGACTGTCGCGGTCAGGACCGGCGGACCCGGCGCTGCAGGTTTGTCATTCCTGTTGATCGAGGCCGACAGCCCCGGCGTCACGCGCGCGAAACTCGACAAAATGGGTTGGTGGATGTCGGACACGGCGGCGATAAATTTCGCCGATGTCCGCGTCCCGGCAGAAAATCTTATCGGCGCGGAAAATTCAGGGTTCGCCGGCATCGTCGCCAATTTCAACGGCGAGCGGCTCGGCATGTCGGCGCAGGCGATCGCCTTCGCGCGCGTCTGCCTTGAAGACGCGGCCCAATGGGCGACCCAGCGCGAGACCTTTGGAAAACCCTTGTCCAGGCATCAGGCGATCCGTCACAAATTCGCGGAGATGGCGCGCCATGTTCACGCCTCAACTGCGTTCCTCGACAATTGCGCCTGGCGCGTCAGGAACGGCGAGACCCCGGTCGCTGAATTGTCGCTGTTAAAGGTGCAGGCGACGCGCACGATGGAGTTTTGCGCGCGCGAAGCGATGCAGATATTGGGCGGCGCCGGCTTCATGCGCGGCAGCCGCGTCGAGCGCATTATCGCGAGGTGCGCGTCATGGCGATCGGCGGCGGGTCGGAAGAGATCATGCTGGATCTGGCCGCGCGGCAGATGGGGTTATAATTAGCGCGTCATCCCGGACGCCGAAGGCGATCCGGGATCCCGAGCGTCGGCGCCCTCTAACCTTACGAGGTCCCGGATAAATCGCTTCGCGATTTTCCGGGATGACGCTTGAGGATCACAGCTTCCGCAACACCGTCTTCAAAATCTTCCCCGAAGGGTTTCTCGGCAAGGCGTCGATGAAATCGACGCGCCTCGGCAATTTGAAGCTGGCGATTTTCGGGCGCAGGAACTCGATCAGCTGTTCGGCGGTCGCGTCGGCGCCGGGGCGTTTCACGATGAAGGCGCGCACCAGCTCGCCCCATTTTTCGTCCGGCATGCCGACGATCGCCGATTCCATTACGGCGGGATGCGCGGCGAGAAGGTTTTCAAGCTCGGCCGGGTAAATGTTTTCGCCGCCCGAGATGATCATGTCTTTGACCCGGTCGACGACATAGAGATAACCGTTCTCGTCGATGCGGCCGGCGTCGCCCGACCAGTACCAGCCGTCGCGAATGACCGCGTGCGTCGCGTCGGGTTTGCCCCAATATTCATCCATGGTGAACGCGGATTTCGCGACGATTTCCCCGACTTCGCCCTTGGGCATTTCTTTTCGCGTTTCGGGATCGCAGATTTTGACCACGCATCCGGGCAAGGGCTTTCCCGCCGAGACGCGCTGTTTGAGGCCCTTCGCGTGGTCTTCGTGCGCTAGCGTCGTGACGCCGCCGGTCGTCTCCGTCATGCCGTAAAATTGCGTGAAGTGCGCGCGCGGCATCATCGCCATCGCGGCGTCGAGAAGGGCCTCCGGCATCGGCGCCGCGCCGTAACTTATATGCACGAAATTATCGAGCGAAAGGCTCGCCGTCTTCGCCGCTTGCAGGATCATCATGATCATCGCCGGCACGAGGAAGGAACTGAGAGGCGTTCCAGATTGCGCTTCCTTAACAATCATCGCCGGATCAAATTGCCGGTGCTGGATGACCGGCATCGAGCGCGACCAGGCCATGAAGCCGTAATTGACGCCGGCGATATGGAAATGCGGCAGCGGATGCAGCACCGTCTCGTTATCAAAGCGCGGCATGATAACCCCGGCCTTCACGCCCGCCTCGCCGACTTCAAAATAACAGCGGTTCGACAAAACGACGCCCTTGGGGAGGCCCGTCGTGCCGCTCGTATAAAGCTGAACGACAACGTCATCGCGCGACGGCGCGAACGAAGGCCGCTTTGCCTCCTGCGCGTCGATCGCCATATCAAAACAATCGGCGTCGCCGCTTTCAAGGATCATGGTGCGCGGCAGGTTGAAATCGTCAACGGCGCGCAACGGATCGATGAACATCTTCTCGCCGACAAAGAGCGCCGGCCGAGCGTCGGCGATAATCTGCGCGATTTCGGCGGGCGCTAGCCGCCAATTGACCGGCGTCATCACGACGCCGATTTTCGACGCGCCGAGCAGCGCATGCCAGAACGTCGCGACATTGCGCGCGAGCCAGCAAAGCCGGTCGCCGCGCTTCAGCCCAAGCGCGAGGAGCGCTTGCGCCGCGCGATTGGCGCGCGTCTCCATGTCGGCATAGGTAAAGGTCCGCCCCTCGAAGATCAGGGCGGTCTCAGCCGGAATGCGCCCGGCCTGTTCCTCGATGACGCCCGCCAGCGTCGGCGCGTTGAATATTCGGCGTTGCATCGGCATTCGCGTCACCCCTTAGCCCCGCTCGCGACTATGCCGCAGACGGATGGGTTTGCCAAATTGTTCGCGAGTTTTGCGGGTGTGATTCGCCAAAGTAAATCAGTCCGTCATTCCGGGGCGCGGGCGAAGCCCGCGAACCCGGAATCCACCCTTTTCCCGCAAACATGGATTCCGGGTTCGATGCTGCGCATCGCCCCGGAATGACGAATTGGTTTCTCGACTAAAGTCGCCTCAAGCCTCGACGCTCTCCCGGTCGACTTCGACAAGGCGCTGGTCGCGGATGACGATGATGCGGTCGAGGCGTCTTGCAAGCCGGCTGTCATGCGTCGCAACGAGGGCGGCGAGACCCTCGGCGCGCACGATTTCCAGAAGCGCGTCGAAGACTTTCGCCGACGTTTTAGGATCGAGATTGCCGGTCGGCTCGTCCGCGAGCAAAATTTTCGGATGATTGGCGAGCGCGCGGGCGATCGCGGTGCGTTGCTGTTCGCCGCCCGATAATTGACCCGGTTGATGATGGAGACGCTCGCCGAGCCCCATCGACGTCAGCAAGCGCGCAGCTTCCTTTTCGGCGTCCGCGATCTTCTCGCCGCGGATGAGGCGCGGCAGCGAGACATTGCCGAGCGCTGAAAATTCCGGGA
>JBBTJH010000189.1:0-6193 GCA_038059555.1 Pseudomonadota bacterium
CTCCGCCGCTTCGACATCGGCGTTGTAGAGCGGAATGCCGTCTATCGTCCTCACATCGAAGCGGACACGTGGCGGCGCTGTTGCGGCTATTGCCTTCAGCAGCCCGAGATTGAAGGATTTGCGCCGCAGGCTCCCGGCGATTCCGACGATAGCAGTCATGAAAGGTCTCCAAATAAGCGCGCCTGTAAGTCAGCCGGCGCATGAATGTTTCGGTGCTTATAGCATCGAGCGTGCGCGACCGGCGTCCCTGCGCGGTCCCCGCACGACGCCTATCGGCGCTGGGTGTTGTAACTGGTGATGAGGTTCCGATAATCCGGAATATGGTTCGAAAAGAGCGCGCCGAGGCCTTCGACGTCATTGCGCCAGTCGCGATGGAGTTCGCAAGCGACGCCGAACCACGTCATCAACTGCGCGCCGGCTTCCGTCATCCGGCTCCAGGCGGAGCGCCTTGTCAGCTCGTTGAACGTGCCCGAAGCGTCAGTGACGACGAACACGTCGTACCCTTCGGCGATGGCGGAGAGCGCCGGAAACGCGACGCAGACTTCGGTGACGACACCGGCGATGATGAGCTGCTTCTTGCCCGTCGCTTCGACGGCCTTGACGAAATCCTCGTTATCCCAGGCGTTGATCTGGCCGGGACGCGCGATATAGGGCGCGTTTGGAAACGCAGCCTTCAGCTCCGGCACGAGCGGTCCGTTGGGGCCGTCTTCGAAGCTCGTCGTCAGGATGGTCGGCAGTTCGAAATATTTCGCGAGATCGCTGAGGGCGAGAACGTTATTCTTGAACTTGTCGGGATCGATGTCGCGAACAAGTGACAGAAGGCCGGTTTGATGATCGACGAGGAGAACGGCGGCGTTCTTCTTGTCGAGGCGAACGTAAGGCTTGGTCATGGCTTATTCTCCCGTAAAGCCCGATAAAGCCGCAGAGCGGCATGGCGCCGATCGCGGGGAACGGCGCGAGCCCCGCCGTTCCTGGTGTCGTAACCAAATGAAAAATGGGCTCCGGTTTTTGGAACCGGAGCCCCAGTCTACGCAGCCATCGCGCCGAACTTGCCGCTGTTGAAATCCTCGAGCGCCTGACGGATCTCGGCGTCGCTGTTCATGACGAAGGGACCCATGCCAACGATCGGCTCGTCGATGGGTTCGCCGGTGAGGACGAGGAGCGTCGCGTCGCCGTCGGCGTGCACCGTCGCGTTCGTTCCCGCAGGGTCGAAAAGAACGATCTCCGCCTCGACGGCGGCTTCCGCGCCGTTGACCGTCACATGTCCGGTCAAGACGACCAGCATCGCGGTATGTCCTTCCGGCAAGGTCAGTGTCACATCCGCGCCGCCGTTGATCCGGAGATCCCAGACATTGACCGGCGTGAAGGTCTTCGCCGGGCCTTTGGCGTCGCCGAATTCACCGGCGATGATGCGCGCTGCGCCTGCGCCCTCGCTGAGCTCGACGACGGGAATGTCGCTGTTCAGAATACTCTGATAGCGGGCCGGCGCCATCTTGTCCCTGGCGGGAAGGTTCACCCAGAGCTGCACCATGCGGAACGGGCCGCCGGATTTGGTGAAGCCTTTCGAGTGGAATTCCTCATGGAGAATGCCGCCCGCCGCCGTCATCCATTGGACGTCGCCGCGGCCGATGACGCCGCCATTGCCAGCCGAGTCGCGGTGTTCGACTTCGCCGTCATAGACGATGGTCACGGTTTCAAAACCGCGATGGGGATGCTCACCGACGCCGCGCGGGCGATCGGCGGGTTCGAAATAATGCGGGCCCGCGTAATCGAGGAGCAGGAATGGGCTGACGCGCGCGCCGTGGCTTGAATAGGAAAAGAGCGAGCGCACCGGAAAGCCATCGCCGACCCAGTGGCGGCGGTTGTTGCCGAGGCGGGCGAGGATTTTCTTGGTCATGGCGTTTCTCCGTTGCGGTCTAAGCCGCTGTTGGAAGGGAGGTAACTCTGGGACGCCGCCCCTGAAAGATTGCCAATTGAGATGCTACGTCCTACTCATAGGACGATGCAGGATCTCAACGACCTCTTTTACTTCGTCCAGGTGGTCGACCATGGCGGCTTTGCAGCTGCCGGCCGGGCTCTCGGCGTGCCGAAGTCGAAGCTGAGCCGGCGCCTCCAAGAGCTCGAAGAACGCCTCGGCGTGCGCCTGATCCAGCGCTCGTCGCGGCGCTTTTCAGTGACCGAAATCGGTCGCGAATTCTACGACCGTTGCCGCGCCATGCTCATCGAAGCCGACGCGGCGGAAGCAGTCATCGCCGAAGCGACCGCCGAGCCGCGAGGGTCGCTGCGCGTCGCTTGCCCGACCGCGCTCATCGCCTTCCAGTTCGGCGCGCTCTTCGCGCGCTTCCTGAAGGAGCATCCGGGCGTCGAACTTCATCTCGACAGCACGCATCGGCGGGTCGATGTCATCGCCGAAGGCTTCGACGTCGCCATCCGCGTGCGCTTCCCGCCGCTCGAGCCGACCGATCTCGTCATGCGAAAGCTCGACGACAGCACGCAATGCGTCGTCGCGAGCCCCGCGCTCGCGCCGCGCGCGCTTCATTCGCCTGCGGATCTTTCCGCGCTGCCGAGCCTCGATCAAGTCCGCGCCGATCGAGATCATGTCTTCCGGCTCGAACGCGCGGGCGGCGAGACCGCCGCCGTCGCGCACAAGCCTCGCCTCGTCACCGACGACATGGCCGCCTTGCGCGACGCGGCTCTCGCCGGAATCGGCGTCGTGCAGTTACCGACGGTCATGATCTATGAGGATGTCGCGGCGGGACGCCTCATTCATGTCCTCCCGCAATGGCGGCCGAAAGCCGGGATCGTTCACGCCGTCTTTCCCTCGCGGCGCGGGCTCCTCCCCTCCGTCCGCGCGCTACTCGATTTCCTGGTGCGCGAATGCGCCGCCGCCCGCACGGCGGCGGACGCGGCGACGGGGACTGTGTGATTAGCACGCGTCGGACCTGAGCCCTTCATAGACATGCGAGGTGAAACTGATGCGATTGGCGAGTTGAGTGGGGATTGAGGGCAAAGCGGAGTTTGAAGCGCCGCCAAGCAGCTTGTCCGTTAAGTGTAGCAGAAAGGCGCTGACACACGCTGTTGCTGCATGGCCCGGACCTCGTCGCGCGGAGCAGTCAGGATGTGGATCAAACAGGTTCGTGCAATGGAGGATAGTGAATGGCGAGAGGAAGGCGCGGGGGAACGCTCGAGCGGTGGGAAGTCGCAATCATCAAGGCGATGCTGGGGCGCGGCGGCTATAACGATCAGGAAGTACTGAGCTACTTCACGCGACCGACGCGGTCGATCAACCACCGCGTGATTAGCGAGATCCGGAAAGAAGAAAAGCACAGGGCCCTTCGACCCGCAACCGAGGAAGCGCTCAACGAATTCCTCGCCGCCTGGCCGGACATCGATCCTGGCACGGGGCTTCATCGGTCCGGAGACGAACTTCTCCTCAAGGCGCGCGAGGCGATGATCGCCGCCGTGCACATCTTCAATTCCGCGGGGCTCACCTTCCGGGCGGAGCTCTTCATCGTCACCAGCATCATCGCCTGGACCTATTTCCTGCACGCCTGGTTCAGGAAGGAGGGGATCGACTACAGATATATGAACACGGATGGCGTGCCAGAGACGACGCGCGAAGGCGGAGAGAAGTACTGGGAGCTCTCGAAGTGCCTTAACCAACAGAGATGCCCGTTGTCCCCGGGAGTGAAACGCAACTTGTCTTTCCTTCTCGAAATCCGTCACGAGATCGAGCATCGCTCAACGAGCAGGATCGACGACGCGATCAGCGCGAAACTTCAAGCCTGCTGCATCAATTTCAACGATGCCATAAAAAACCTATTCGGCGGTCAGTACGGTCTCGAAAAGCGGCTCCCGATCGCGCTGCAGTTTGTCACATTCGACGCGACTCAGCGCAGCGGTTTAAAGCGGGCGCGGACCCTGCCCGCGAACATCGCGGCGATGATGCAGAATTTTGAGGAGAACCTAGCGGATGAAGACCGCGCCGACCTCGCCTACGCCTACCGGGTCGTCTTCGTGCCGAAGCTCGCGAACCGGCCCTCCGGCGCCGACGAGGCGATCGAATTCGTGCGCGGAGATTCGGAGGAGGGAATGGCGATCAACCGCGTGCTCTTAAAGGAAGTCGATAGACCTCGATACACCGCGACGCAGATCGTCGAGCAAATGCATGAGGATGGTTTCGCCCGTTTTTCGGTTGGGGCGCACACCCGGCTCTGGCAGGAGCTTGACGCAAAGAATCCGGGCAAGAATTTCGGGCTGGCTGGCGACTATAGAAACACGTGGGTATGGCGTCAGTCATGGCTCGAGCGCGTGCGCGCTCACTGCCAAGAACAGGGCGACCGTTATCGATAGCGCGCCGGTTCGAAGCTTAGTTTCTTGTCTTTCCGGCCCACGCGCCAAACCGCGCCACAAGACCTGGCTGCTTGAGTTTTTACTTTATCGCGATATAGCGCACTGGATTTGCAGCGCCGCGCCGGCGCAGCTCGTCGGGCACGCGCTTGCGAAGATATAGCTGCTTGATCACGTCAGGCGCTTCCTCGCCGACAAATCCAGTCCTCCAGTCGCGGGGTGCAATCGTCCCCGGAAAGTTCTGAGGTGTAGCGTCCATCCACCGCGACGGCTTGAAGACGCCGACTATGAGGCCGTTCTGCACCGCGAGGACGAACTGCGCGCGCTCAGCACGGCGGCGATCCAGCTTCCATGCGTATCGCACGGCTTCGTAAATCGGCTTCTCCTCGGCCGAACGGTTGATGGTAATCGCGACCATTGGATGTGCGAACTCTGCTGCACTGGCGCTAAACTTTTCTATGATCTCGTTCGCGTGCATGACGCCGCGCTCACCGCTGCCGTGACCGCCAGCGAGATTGGTGACTCCGGGATACGCATCCAAGAGCGCGGCCTCCACTTCAAGCGCAGTGCCCTCATCCATCCCGTGGCGATGGATAACGTGGGCGACTTCGAAGCCGGCCACCCGAATCTCGCGAATACGCCGAAGCTTGTCCGACACGTCGTCACCGCCCAGCGGCTCACCCTTAGCGTGCTCGAAAATACGATTCCCCGTACCCTTGCCGACGTAGAACGTCTCTCCATTTCGCGGATCAATGAGCCGGTACACGTAAAAACGCAGCTGCTCGCACACCTCGCGCGTGAACATCCCTGCCTGCCTCGCCTATCGCCGCGCGCGCCATGGCGGCTGCCGGCGGAGCTATACCACGCCTGCCAGTTATCGCTTAAGTTACTGCAAAGCCTTCACGGCCAAGAAAGGCCCGCAAAGACACCAGCTCTGCCTAAGAGCAAGCCCTAGGCCCATTGCCTGCCAGTCGCTCGGTGCAAGGAGGTCCATAGTGGGATAATTCGGAAGTTCGCGCACGTCCTCGATCACTTTCGGTGATCGAGGAGCGGGATGCCGAAGCGCTTGGCTTTGTCGGCGAGGTTGTCGGTGACGCCGGAGCCGGGGAAGACGACAAGGCCGATTGGAAGCGCTTCGAGCAGCGCGTCGTTGCGTTTGAACGGTGCGGCTTTGCCGTGGCGAATCCAGTCGGGCTTGAAGACGATCTGGGCGACCGTGCGCGTGTCGGCCCAGGCAGCGGCGATCTTTTCGGCGCCACGCGGCGTGCCCCCATGCAGGAGCACCATGTCAGCGTGCTTGGTTCGCACGCGATCGAGCGCCGCCCAGATACCATGCGTATCGCTGCAGTCGACGCCGCCAGCGAAGGCGATCTTGGTACCGGCGGGAGTCAGCGGTTCGATTTCGACGCGGCGTTTGGCGGCGATAAAGTCGCGGCTGTCGATGACAGCACTGGTGAGCGCCCGATGGCTGACGCGCGAGCCGATGCGCGGGCGCCAGCATTCGCCGAGATGACGCTCGAACAGCGTGATCGCCGCATCGCGCATCAGTTCGTGAGCGGTGCGTCGCTCGACGAGAGATAGTCCCTCGGCGAGCAGGCGTTCGAGTTCGACCGAGCGGATTTCGGAGCCGTCTTGATCGTGTTGGCTGCGACGCTGTTCGCTTTCGTTGCGGTCAAGCGCGCGTTCGACCCGGCCGAGGCTCAGATGGAAGACATTCGTCAGCGACCAGAGGAGTTGCTGGAGATCGCCCTCAAGCCGCGTGTCGGAGAGCGTGGCGTTGAGCGCGTCGAACACATCGGCGATGGCGCCCTGGAGCGGTCCTGCTTCGGGGGCGCCACGATCG
>JBBTJH010000190.1:0-4904 GCA_038059555.1 Pseudomonadota bacterium
TGCTCGACCCGCATGGCTTTGTCGCGACCTGCAATTCGACGCACTTTTTTATCGTGAAGGACGGCGAGTTGTGGACGTCGTCGGGCGATTATTGCATCGGCGGGATTACGCGCGGCGCGATCCTTGAAGTCGCGCGCGCTGACGGCATCACGGCGCGCGAGAAAAATTTCTCAGTCCATGATGTTTACGGCGCGGAGGAAGCCTTCATCACCGGAACTTTCGCCGGCGTGACGCCGGTGTCGGAAATCGACGGGCGCCGGATTTCAGCCGGCCGGGGGCCGATGGTCGAACGGCTGCAATCGCTTTACAAGGCGCGTGTCGCAAAGGACATCGCGAAGGGCCGGTAACGCATTCAGCGAAGGACGCAGTCAGTGACCGACAAGAGAAAATCGAACGAAGACCAGCTCGAATCTCACGCCTATCGTCTCGCGGCGCTCGACACCGATTTCCTGCTCGCCGACGAACAGCGCGGCATCCGTTTCCTTCTCGAATATGAAAAGGCCGAGCAGGCGCTGAAGGCTTGGGGCGTTGAATCGACCGTCGTCGTTTTTGGTTCGGCGCGGGTGACGGAGGGCGGAAGGGGCGAGCACGCCGCCTGGTACGCCAAGGCGCGCGAACTCGCCAATATCGTTTCTCTGCGCGGCGGCGCGCGCGACCGCGATGTCGTCACCGACACGCGGATGAATGTCATCACGACGGGCGGCGGCGGCGGGGTTATGGAAGCGGCCAATCGCGGCGCGCATGACGCCGGCGCGCCGTCGATCGGCTTTAATATCCGCCTTCCCTTCGAACAGGAGCCAAACCCCTATTCGACGCCGGATCTGACCTTCCAGTTTCATTATTTCGCCATGCGCAAAATGCACCTCGCGATGCGCGCGCGGGCCCTCATCATCTTTCCGGGCGGCTTTGGCACGCTCGACGAGTGTTTCGAATTGCTGACGCTCGCCCAGACCGGCAAGGCGCCCAAAATTCCGGTCGTCCTCTTCGATGAAGCCTTTTGGAAAACTGCGATCAACTTTCAGCATCTCGTCGATCGCGGCGTCATTTCGCCGGGCGATCTCGATCTCTTCAAATTCGCGGAGGAGCCGGAGGATGCGTGGGACATTTTGCTAAAAGCCGGCATCCTTGAAAGGCGGAAAGAGTGACGACTATCATTTCCATGTGGTCCGGCCCGCGCAATATCTCGACGACGATGATGCGCTCTTTCGGCAATCGCGCCGATACGGCCGCAATCGACGAGCCGTTTTATGCGTGGTTCCTGAAAACAACCGGCGCCAACCACCACTACCGGAAGGAAACGCTCGCAGCCTATCCAAACGACTGGGAGGGCGTCACCGAGTGGATCAACCGCGCGCCGGAGACCGGCGAGGAAATCACCTTCCTCAAACACATCGCTTATCATTTGCCGGACGACGCCGATCTTTCGTTCACGCTCCCTCACCGGAATTTTCTTCTGATCCGCGATCCGCGAGCGATGGTCGCTTCCTTCGCCGACAAATACGAAGATGTGACGCCGATCGTCCGCAGTTATGAAATGGCGTTGCGGATAGCCGAATTTCTGGCCGCGCGCGGTCATCCCTGTCCGATTGTCGACGCCGCCGATATTTTGAAGGCGCCGGAGCCGATGCTGAGGGCCCTCTGCCACGCGCTCGGGATTTCTTTCGACAGATCGATGCTGACATGGCCGGACGGCCCCCGCCCCGAGGACGGCCCGTGGGCGCCCCACTGGTATGACATGGTCTGGGCGTCGAGCGGCTTCAGGCCCTATGTGGAAAAATCCGCGAAGCTTTCCCGTGAGTTGGAGGAAATCGCCGGTAAGGCCCTCCCCGCATACAACCGTCTCTCCGCCCAGAAACTGGCGGTTTAAGGCGCGATGCACCGGCGCCACAGCTGTTGTTAAACATCACGAAACTGTCCCCAAAAGCAGCTTTTGCGCTTCCGGCAATCGCAAAGCCGACTAGATTGCGCCCCGATTACCGGGCGCCGGATCGCGCGCCCCCGGCGGTGTGGGCAATTTTCAAGGGAAACCAAAACAATGGCTAAAAACCAATCGCTTATCCGTATCTCCTCGCAAGTCGCAGCGGCGCTCTCGGGCGTCTCGGCGCTGGCGCTCGCCGCAGCCTCTCCTGCTCTGGCGCAAGACGCGCCGGCCGCGCGGGAAGGCCTCGACGAAATCACCGTCACCGCGCAGCGCCGCGAAGAAAATCAGCAGGAAGTGCCGATTTCGGTGACGACGATGCCGGAAGACCGGCTCGCCGCGATCCTCGCCGGCGCCGAGGACATTCGCGCCCTCGCGACGCGCGTCCCGGGCCTTTACGCTGAATCCTCAAACGGCCGCATCGCGCCGCGCTTTTATATCCGCGGCCTTGGCAACACGGACTTCGACCTTGCCGCATCGCAGCCCGTTTCGATCATCATGGACGACGTCGTGATGGAAAACGTCACGCTGAAATCCTTCCCGCTCTTTGACATCGCCGCCGTCGAAGTTCTGCGCGGACCGCAAGGAACGCTCTTCGGGCGCAACACCCCGGCGGGCATCGTCAAGTTCGACACGAACAAACCGACTGAAGAAACCGAAGGCTATCTGTCGGGCGTCTATGGCCGCCTCGGCACCGCCAAGGTCGAAGGCGCCGTTGGCGGTCCGCTCACGGATGATCTCGCCTATCGCGTTTCGATGCTCTATCAGAGCCGCAACAAGTGGATCGACAATGGCGGCGTCATCCAGAACGGCAACGACGCGCGCAAAGACGCCTATGGCGACTTTGAAGACGTCGCCGGCCGCATCCAGCTCGCCTGGACGCCGGGCGAAGTTCTCTCGACGCTTCTGAACTTCCACGTCCGCGATCTCGACGGGACGTCGGAGCTGTTCCGCGCCAACATCTTCACGCCGGGCTCGAACGATCTCAACGGCAATTTCGACCGCGGCACCGTCTGGTATGACGGCGGCGCAGGGAACCGCCAGCATTACTCGACCTATGGCGGGTCGGCGAACATCGCGCTTGATTTCGGCGGCGCGGTCCTCACCTCGATCACCGCATATGAGACCGCCAACGGCTCTGGCCGCGGCGACATCGACGGCGGCTCGGGCGCGCTCTTCTTGCCGAACGGGTCATTCCCCGGCCCGATCCCCTTCCCGTCCGACACGCTCGATTCCGTCGACGATCTCAATCAGTTCACCCAGGAAGTCCGCCTCGCCAGCGACAATGACGGCGCCTTCAACTGGCAAACCGGTTTCTTCTACTTCGACAGCGATCTGCAGATCACGACCAATCCGTTTTTCGCCCCGGCGACGACCGTCCGTCACGACAATCAGAGCTGGGCGATCTTCGCGCAAGGAAGCCTTGATCTGACCGACCGCGTCACCTTCACCGGCGGCGTTCGCTACACGGAAGACGACAAGGATTTTCAGGGCATCGCGACCAACTTCCCGGTCGCGCCGGTTTCGGTGTCGGACGAAAAAATCAGCTGGGACGCTGCGCTGTCGCTCAAAGCGACTGACGGCATCAACCTCTACGCCCGCGTCGCTCGCGGCTTCCGCGCGCCGACGATCCAGGGGCGCGACGTCGCGTTTTTCGGCTCGCCGACAACGGCCTCCTCTGAAACGATCCAGTCGTATGAAGCTGGCATCAAGTCAGAACTCTTCGGCAATCGCATGCGCTTCAATGCGACGGCGTTTTATTATGACGCCAACGATCTCCAGTTTTCGGCCATCGGCGGTCTTGGCAACTTCAACCAACTCGTCAACGCCGACGGCAGGGCATGGGGATTTGAGTCTGACGTCGAATGGCTGGTCAGCGAAAACTTCCTCGTGACCGGCGGCGTCAGCTATAATGACACCGAGATCACTGAGCCCGGCCTCGCGGTCGCCGCTTGCGGCGGCGGCTGCACCGTCACCGACCCCCTCGACATCAACGGCAACGCCATCATCACCGGCAACCCGTTCCCGCAGGCGCCGAAATGGACCTGGAACGTCACCGCGCGCGTTTCTAAACCGGTCGGCGGCAATGGTAACGAGATGTACCTCTTCACCGACTGGGCGGGACAGGGAAAGACCAATCTCTTCCTCTATGAGTCCGCCGAATTCTTCACCAGCGGCAATGTCGAAGGCGGCGCTCGCCTCGGCTATCTCTTCAACGACGGCAAGATCGATCTCGCGCTCTTCGCCCGCAACATCCTCGACGCGGAAAACGTCAAGGGCGCGATCGACTTCAACAACCTGACCGGCTTCGTCAACGAGCCGCGCATCTGGGGCGTTTCGGCGTCGCTGAAGTTCTAAACGGTTAAAGCCGATTAACGATTGAAAGCCCCGCAGGCCGCCTGCGGGGCTTTTTCTTATCTGCATCAAAGCCTGCGGCCGGATTTAACCGAAAAGGAAATCTTCACCATGATGGTCGGAGCGGGGAACGGCTCGAGGGGGCCGCGGCTGGACGCATGGTATTTAGTTCGTACGATTTTCTGCTCGGATTCCTTCCGCTGACGCTCATCGGGTTTTACGCCCTGCGCGCCGCCGGAATGCGCCGCCTGTCGGTCAGTTTCCTTCTCCTCGCCTCGCTTGCGTTTTATGGCGTGTGGAGCCTTTGGCACCTTGCCCTGCTTATCATATCGATCGCCGGCAATTATTTCTGCGGACGCTACGCCGCCTCATCAGCGCCGGACGCAGCAAGAAAGACCGCGATGATCGCCGGCGTCGCCGCCAATCTCCTGCTCATCTTCTGGTTCAAATATCTCGGCTTCGCGGGCTCAAACTTCGCCGCGCTGCTCGGCGTGACCTTCGCCGTGCTCTCCGAGCAGGAGCAACGCATCGCGGTGAACGAACGGGACCACGCCCAGGCGCTCTACATCGCCGAGGCCGCCGTCTGCGTCGCCCGCACGTGGTTCCAGGACCCGTCGAGCAGCAACGCGTT
>JBBTJH010000191.1:0-3445 GCA_038059555.1 Pseudomonadota bacterium
AATCTGAACGCCCACTCCGCGAGCCGGTGATCGAGAAAAGGCGCGCGCACTTCAAGGCCGTGCGCCATCGATGCGCGATCGACCTTGGTCAGCATGCGTCCCGGCAGCCAGGTTTCGATATCGATCTTCTGCGCGAGACCGACAGGATCAAGAGCGCCCGCGCCCGCTGCGTCAAGGATCGGCGATACCGGGTCGTAGCCGCCAAGGCCCTTTGTAAAATCCGCTGACAATAATCTTCCGAGCCGATCGGGAAGGCTCACTGACACGGCGCGCGCATAGGCGTTCGCGGAGTTTTCGCCGAGCGCTTGCAAGGTCGTTTTCAATCGAAAAGGGCGCGGCGCCCAATCGAGTTTCGGGTAAATCGCGCCGGCGACGCCGAATGTCGCTTGCCGCAATAAATGCGGCGCCGCGCGGCGGAAGGCTTCTTCGCCGCGAAACATCGCATAGCGCCGGTAGCCGCCGAATATTTCATCGCCCCCGTCGCCGGAAAGCGCGACCGTCACATGTTTGCGCGCAGCGGCGCTGACGAGATAAGTCGGGAGAGCCGATGCGTCGGCGAACGGCTCGCCGTAGACGCCCGCGATCCGATCGATCAGCGACGACGCGTCGATGCGGACGACTTCCTCCGTATGATTTGTCGAATAACGTGCCGCAGTTGCGCGCGCATAGGCGCGTTCGTCGCTCGCGGCGTCGTCAAATCCGATCGTGCAGGTAGTGAGCGAACGCCGCGTCTGCGCGATCGAAGCGACGATCGAGGATGAATCGACGCCGCCTGACAAAAATGCGCCGAGCGGGACTTCCGACTCGAGTTCAGAGGCGACGGCGTCGTCGAAAAGCTCGAGCAGCGATTTCCGCGCACTCTCAATCGTCATCGAATAGTCGGGTTCGAAATGGGCGCGCCAATATCTGGCGATCGAGATCTCTTCGCCGCGCCGCGCTTCCAACATCGATCCCGGAGGGAGTTTGAAAACGCCTTGATAAATCGTCTTCGGGTCCGGAACATAGCCATAGAGAAAATAGTCGTGCAGCGCTTCAGGCGAATGAATGAGCGGCGTAAGGCCCGACGCGCGGATGGCGCCGATCTCGGAGGCGAAAATCAGAAAACCATCGGGCGTCTCGGCGTAATAAAGCGGTTTTTCGCCGAAGCGGTCGCGCGCCAAAGTCAGCCGCCGGTCAGAGGCGTTCCAAAAGCCGAACGCAAACATGCCGCGCACTTGGTCGAGATATCTGATCTTCTCGCGAAGGAACCCTTCGGCGAGGGCTTCGGTGTCCGATCGCGTCTTTAAAGGAACGCCTCGCTCCGCGTGTAAAGTGCGAAGGTCGCGGTAATTGTAGATCTCGCCATTATAAGTAAGGGCGCTGGCGCCGTCGCTGGCGATGAATGGCTGCGCGCCGCCCTCGATATCGATGATGGCGAGCCGGCGATGGCCAAACCCGATCCCTGGCGCGATAAAGAACCCTTCGCCGTCAGGCCCGCGATGCGCAATCGCGTCGGTCATTCGTTTCAGGGCGGCCTGATTGATCGCCCGGTCGCCTTTGAGATCGAATATTCCGGCGATGCCGCACATGATCGGCGCTAGTCTTTATCTAGGGCGGCGGACCGGGAGACGCTGGCCAGCTCCAACTTTGCCAGAAATTCCCGGATAGCGGCGCGAGGGTCGGCGTTATCTTCTTCTCTCGTTGCAACGAAGATCACGCCGCCTTCGGTCGGCCTGCCTGTCAGCTTTCTGGCGGCGATCGCAAGTTTCAGCGCTGCGGGAGAGACGTAAGTTTTATCTCCGAGCCAATAAAGGGTTGCAACGTCAATCTTGCGGCCGGCGGTATCTTCAAGAGCCTCGATCTTCACGCGACGGCTTGCGTCAATGAACGTCATCGTTTCAGGTGAAACACTGAGGCGGCGCCAGTTGCTCCCGTCAGCCGCGCGAGTGTCGCCCCCGCCGATTTCTGCGCCATCGCGGTCATGCGTGAAATACGCGTGTGAGACCATCAAGACGGCGGTTTCTGAACGGTAGTCATTGGTTGAGATCATATCCGCTTTGGGCGCGTAAGCTCCCCAAATTGTCGTCGCACCGGTATTGTTAAACCCTCTGGCGTGAAGCATCGGCGGCTCCATGGGGCCGATCTTCGTGTCATTCGCCGAAAGAACGGCGGCGTCGTAAAGCGCAGCGGTCGAAACGACAACGATCCCTAGGAGAAGCGCCGCTTTTGCTGGGCGCCTCGATGGTGCGGCGGTTTTCGTCATGCTCTGAGGAACCGCGATCTTGTCGGCAAAGCGTCTCGCAAGAACGATCATGCCGATGATGAGCGCGCTGTAGAAAACCCAGCCGAGCAGCACATGCTCAGGCCCGACGCCGATACGGCGATCGGTGACGGTCGCGACGATGACGACGAGGTAAGCGCGCAGCCAGTTGGCGAAAACTGCGGCGACTAACGCCAGTGCGATGCAGGCGGCTCTTTTGCGCCATCCAGCGAAGGCGAGATAGGAAATCAACGACGCGATCATCGCCGACGCGAGGAGGAAGCGCAGCCCCGCGCAGGAAGCAGCGACCTCAAAGCGCCCGGCCGATGTCGTTAGCATGAAGCCGTCGCGCGTCGTCTCGATGCCCGAAAAATTCAGCGCCGCGACGAGGACTGACGAAGCGTAGCCCTGCAAGAGCGGCGTTATTTCATCGCCGAAGGGGACCATGAAGAACAGGAAGGCGAGCGGGAACGCCCATTGCGCGGCGAGCGCGCGGCCAAAGGCGGCAATCACCGCGCCGATGATGGCGACGACGAAAGCGGCGTGGCCGATCAGATCGACGTTTGAGGCTTGCCCGATGAGCGCCGCAATCGAGGCCGCCGCCAGTACTGCGACGCCAAGATAATCTGCGGCGGGGGAGGCGGAGCCCCAGTCTTTTCTGCTGAAAATCAGCCACGCCGAAATCGGCGCGACGAACAAGGCATGATGATAGGCCGATGACGAGACCCAGATCGCCGACATGGTCGCGATTGAGCCGGGGAAGGCGGCCGCGAAGGTTCCGGCCGACAGCAAGAATGCACCGACGGCGCGCGCCCACTCCGAACGGACTATCGCCCGTTCGAGGGGTATAGGCGCTGTTGCGGCGTTAGTCATGACGCACCTTGGGCCGCGCGAAGGCGCAGGCCTTCCGCATTATGCAAGGTGCAGTCCGTTTGCGGGGAAGTCTACTGCGCGGAGGCTGCCTGCATGACGAAGCAGCTGAGATCGGCCGCCCGGATTTTTTCGCAGGTGGAGAGGGCGTCAGCCTCCGTCAGCGTGGTGAAGCGCGCGCGATAGAGCAGCTGTCCGTCCCCTTTGGGCATCGGTTCGACGGTGCGTTGCTGGTGCGCGAGACCAGCCGCGATCGCGGCCGCTTCAAGCTCCTTTTGAGCCATCGCCTTCGACGAATAGGCGAGTTCTTCGAGCGGGGCCTGCTGTTCCGAAAGC
>JBBTJH010000192.1:0-12878 GCA_038059555.1 Pseudomonadota bacterium
GAAGGCGAGCTCGGCAAAGCGGCGGTCCCAGGACGATATGGTCATTGGCCGTTCCGTTTTTCGGGCCGCACTGGTATCGCCAGCACGTTAAGCGCGACCGAAACTCTTGCGCGAGGTCCCTCGTGCGGTTTGACGCCGTGCATCAGCCATGACGGAAACGCGACGAGCTTGCCGGGCGAAGGCGCGATTTCATATTTCATTTCTTCGGCTTCGCCGCCGGCGGCGAACACAAGATCGGGCGCCGCCATGCGATTCATCGGGTATCGCGGATCATGCAGAACGAGCTTGCCGCTCTCAAGATCGCCGCCGTCATCGACATAATAAACGGCCGACCAGACGCAGCCGGGATGGGCGTGAACCTGGTTGGAGGCGCCGGCGGGCGACACATTCGCCCACATTTCAAGACCCATCTCATATCGCGGGCGCCCGGTTCCGCCCAATCCGCGGTCATGCGTGTGCGCGCCGCAGAGCTGGAGCGTCGCGAGCCCGAGCGCGCGCGCCGGCTCGCCGCCCCAACGCAGCATTTCCGTATCGGAGTGCCAGCCGAGAATGTTCGAGCGCGCGATGCCGGGATCGGCCGCTTTTCTGGCGAGGATCGCGCTCAGCAACGCCGCATTCAGGCGTTCCGCGTCGCGAAGGCGCGTTTCGAGAATGTTGGTCGGAAATAGCGCCCGGATTTCAGGCGATTCAAACGGCGCCCCGTCGACGGCCATACAGGCTTCCTTCTGTTGCCCCTCAGATGATACTAAACCCCGCTTGCTCTCGCCATCGCAACCACGCAGTCTGCATCACTATGACACTGACCATCGTCTCTCACCCGCTCGTCCAGCACAAACTCACCTTGATGCGCGAGAAATCGACCGACAATGCGCTGTTCCGGCGCACCTTGCGGGAGATTTCATTTCTCCTCGCCTATGAAGTCACCAAGGACCTCGCCCTCACCTCTCGCGAGATCGAAACGCCGCTCGAAAAAGGCGCTTTTCCCTGGCTTGAAGGGCGGCGCATTTGTTTCGTGTCGATCCTGCGCGCCGGCAATGGGTTGCTTGAAGGCATGCTCGATCTTATCCCCGACGCCCGCGTCGGACATATCGGGCTTTATCGCGACCACGAAACGCTGAAACCCGTTCAATATTACCTGAAATTGCCCGAAGCGATCGGCGAGCGCGAGGTGATCGTCGTCGATCCGATGCTGGCGACCGGCAATTCCTCGGTCGCAGCGTTGACGCTGTTGAAGACCGCCGGCGCAAAGCGCCTCAAATTCATGTGCCTCCTCGCCGCGCCGGAAGGCGTCCGCACGCTCGAAAAAGCCCATCCCGATGTGCCGGTTTTCACCGCCGCCATCGACCGCCAGCTGAACGAGATCGGCTATATCCTCCCCGGCCTCGGCGACGCCGGCGACCGGATATACGGAACAGCCTAGAAGGCTTTAGCGCCCGCAAACTTCCCCGGCGGCGCCCCTATTCCGCCGCGATCTCCGCCTTTAGTCTCCTCCGGGCCGGGACGATTTGCGCCGGGGAGGCGATAGCTGGCGAACGAGAAAATATCCAGGGCGCATGTCGCGCCGACAGGGGCGGCTCTGCCCGATCCGCGCTGGTTTCAGATCGCGGCGCTAGCTGGCTTACTTGCGTTCGGATTGACGCAGCGGGCGTTTGACATCGCGCCGCTCGATTTCCTCGCGATCGTTGCAACCGCGCTCTCGACCCAATGGGCGATGTCGACGGTCTTTGCGATCAGGTTCGAGGCAAAGAGCGCGCTGATCACCGCGTTGTCGCTGACATTGCTGCTGCGCGCGAATGAGGTGTGGCCGCTGATCCTTGCGGCGTTTATCGCGATCGCCGCGAAGTTCCTGATCCGCGCGCGCGGCAAGCATGTCTTCAATCCCGCCAATATCGGGATTGTCGCGGTGACGCTGCTCTCGGGCGCCGCGTGGACGACGCCCGGCCAATGGGGAACCGCCGTCTGGCTCGCGGCGGTGATCGCGGGGGCCGGTTTCTTTGTCGCCTATCGCGCGTCGCGCCTCGATGTGCCGTTGATTTTTCTTGGCGTCTTTGCGGCGATGATTTTCGCGCGCGCGGTGTGGCTTGGCGATCCCTTGTCGATCCCGATGCACCGTCTGCAGAACGGCGCGCTCATTCTCTTTGCGTTTTTCATGATCTCCGATCCGAAAACGACGCCGGACAGCGCTTTGCTCCGCGCGCTCTTTGCCGCGGGAACCGCAGCGCTCAGTTATATTTTCATCTATCACTTCTACCGCGCCGACGGCGTCTTTTATGCTCTGGCTCTCGCCTGCCTCGTCCGCCCGCTGATTGAACTGACGGACCATGCGCGGCGCTATCAATGGGGCGATCCGCCGGCCCGAAACTTTCAACCTTCAACATCTGCAACGCCTGCCGAGTAACCGCCAAGGGAGACGCACCTCATGAAACTATCGCTGAAGAAGACGCTCTTTGCCGCCGCATCCGGGCTAGCCGCTGTCGCCATGACGGGCGGCGCCGTCGCCTTTTGCGGCTTTTACGTCGCGAAAGCCGACACCAAACTGTTCAACAAGGCGTCGAAAGTCGCGATCATGCGCGACGGCGATCGAACCGTCCTCACCATGTCGAACGACTATCAAGGCGAGCTCAAGGAATTCGCCATGGTCGTGCCGGTGCCGGTTGTGCTCGAAGAAGGTCAGATCCACGTCACCGATAACGCGATCATCGATCATCTCGACGCCTACACCTCGCCGCGTCTTGTCGAATATTTCGATGAAGACCCGTGCACAATGGCAGACGAGATCATGGTGACGGCATCCCGGGCGCCGAAGGCGGCGATGGAAGCAAAGCGCGAGCGCGGCGACGACGCGCTCGGCGTCACGGTCGAGGCTGAATACACCGTCGGCGAATATGACATCCAGATTTTGTCCGCGAAGGAATCTGGCGGGCTCGCTGCGTGGCTGCGGATGAACGGCTACAAATTGCCGGACGGCGCCGATCAAACGCTCGGCAGCTATATCAAACAGGGCACAAAATTCTTCGTCGCCAAGATCAATATCGATGAACAGGCGAAGACCGGCCTTAAATATCTGCGCCCTCTGCAGATCGCCTTTGAATCGCGCAAATTCATGTTGCCGATCCGGCTTGGCACCTTGAACGCTGACGGCAAGCAGGAACTCTTCGTCTTCGCGCTGACCCGCAACGGACGCGTTGAAACCACCAATTACCGCACCGTCAAACTGCCGACGGGATCGACCGTTCCGACCTATGTGAAGGACGAATTCGGCGAGTTCTACAAAGCGATGTTCGCCGAACAGGTGGACCGGGAGTCGCAGAACGCCGTGTTCCTCGAATACGCGTGGGACATGAACTGGTGCGATCCGTGCGCGGCAGATCCGATGTCCTCCGATGAACTTCGCGAGCTTGGCGTTTACTGGACCGATGGCGGCGACAGCGTCATGCCGATGACGCGCCGGCGCCCCATTCCCCCCGGCGGCGCGCAGGACGTCTTTGTGACGCGCCTTCATGTCAGTTACGACGCCGCGCATTTCCCGGAAGATCTGATGTTCAAGACAACGGGCGAGCGCGAAAACTTTCAGGGCCGCTATGTGATGCGCCACCCCTACAAGGGCGAGGCGAAATGCGACGCGGCGAAGGAATACCGCGCCGGCCTTCCCAAGCGCTACGAAGAGGAAGCCCAATCGCTCGCCAACCTCACCGGCTGGGACATCGACGATATCCGCGTCAAAATGAAAGAGAGCGGTCAATCGTTCCCGCCGCCCGCGAAAGACAAATGGTGGGAGAATATCTGGGGGAAGAAGGACAAGAAGGGGTAGGCTCGAAGGGCTCTCTATTCCACGTCCCGACTAGCGCAATCCTACTCTGTCACCCCGGGGCGCGAGCAAAGCTCGCGAACACGGGGTCCACGGCTCAACGTTTCCCCTGCCGATAGGTGGATTCCGGGTTCAGCGCGCCGCGCCGCCCCGGAATGACTGGCCAGCCTGGCGCGACGTCTCCCTAAGAAGCTGAAGAGGGTTTTAGCCCGGCCCGACACAGCTATACTGCGTCATGGCCAATCTCCTGACCCTCTCCCGGATCGCCCTTATCGTTCCCTTCGCGGCGATGTTTTTCCTCAACGCGCCGTGGGCGCTGACGGCCGCGTTCGCGATCTTTGCGGTCGCCGCCGCGACGGATTTCCTCGATGGCCGCATAGCAAGAGCGCGCGGCGAGACCTCGGCGCTTGGCGCGGCGCTCGATCCGCTTGCGGATAAACTTCTGGTCGCCGCCGCTTTGCTGCTCTTGGTGCGCAACGGGGTCATTCGGGATTTAGGGGTGGTCGCCGCGCTCGCGATCCTGCTTCGGGAAATTCTGGTCGGGGGTCTGCGCGAGCAACTCGGCAAACAGGGCGCGGCGCTTCCCGTCACCGGCCTCGCCAAGATCAAGACGTCGGCGCAGCTCCTCGCGATCGGCCTCCTCATTGCGTCGGCCCCCGGCGGCCTTGCGGGCGCGGGGATCGCGCCAGCCGCGATGGGGCTGTTCTGGATCGCCGCGATCCTCACCATTGCAACCGGCGCCGACTATGCCGCCCGCGCGGTCAAGCTCTTGCGAAACTCCCCCGGCTGACGCCAAAGACGAACGCTATGTCAAAATCGATCGATGAACAGACGCCCCACATCCTCGTCGTCGATGACGATGACAGGATCCGCTCGCTGTTGAAGCGGTATCTGTCGGAAAACGGGCTGCGCGTCTCGGCCGCCAAGGACGCCTCCGACGCCCGCGAGTTGCTGGGCGGCGTCGAATTCGACCTCCTCATTCTCGACGTGATGATGCCGGGAATGTCGGGGTTCGACCTGACCGAGAAAATCCGCGCCGCGTCGAACGTGCCGATCCTCCTTCTGACCGCGCGCGGCATGCCGGAAGACCGCATCGAGGGCCTTGAACGCGGCGCTGACGATTATCTCTCCAAGCCGTTTGAACCGCGCGAGCTTCTCTTGCGCATCAGCGCGCTGTTGCGCCGCTCGCGCCCGATCGCGCGCGACCGGAAAATGCTCGTCTTCGGCGAGACGACGTTTGAGCCGGGGCGCGGGGAGCTGCGTCGCGGCGGTGAATTGATCAAGCTGACCGCCGGCGAGCTCGCGTTGTTGCGCGTCCTTGCGGCAAAACCTGGCGAAGCGATTTCGCGCCTTGCCCTCGCCGAACAGACATCGACGCCGATGGAGCGCTCGATCGACGTTCAGATCACGCGCATCCGCAAGAAAATCGAAAACGATCCCCGGACGCCGATCTATCTCCAGACCGCGCGCGGCGTCGGCTACATGCTGATCCCCGACTGATGCTGAAACGCTTTCTGCCCAAGAGCCTTTACGGCCGTGTCGCGCTGATCGTCATCTTGCCGATCTTCCTGATGCAGTCGGTCATCACCTATGTCTTCTTCGACCGGCACTGGGACACGGTGACGGCGAACCAGTCCGCCAATATCGCGGGGCAGATCACGCTTCTGACGCGGCTCTTTGAAGATGCGCGGACCGATGAAGAGCGCGCGCACATTCAGCAGATCGCGTTTGAAGACCTCGACATTTCGACGCGCTTTGAGCCGGGAAACTCCATACCGGCGCGCAACAAGCTGTCGCCGTTCAATCTCTACAACAAGACGCTCGACCGCCAGCTCGCGGAGGAGCTTAATCGCCCGTTCTGGTTCGACACCAAAAGCTGGCCGGTTTATGTCGAAATCCGCGTCCAGACGGATGAGGGCGCGCTGGTCTTCCTGCCGTTTCGCGACCGCGTGTTCGCAACGACAGGTCCGGTATTCGTTTTCTGGCTGATCGGCACGTCCTTGCTGCTCGGCTCGATCGCGATCGTCTTTTTGCGCAATCAGGTGCGCTCGATCCTGCGTCTCGCGTCCGCCGCTGAAGCCTTCGGGCGCGGGCGCGACATGCCGGAATTTCGTCCCTCCGGCGCGACCGAAGTGCGGCGCGCAGGGAGAGCCTTCATCGCCATGCGCGAGCGCTTGAAACGCCAGATCGACCAGCGAACGACGATGCTCGCCGGCGTCAGTCATGACCTTCGAACCCCGCTGACGCGCATGAAGCTCGCGCTCGCGATGCTCCCCGATAACGCTGACGCTGAGGAGTTGAAACGCGACGTCGCCGAGATGGAAAAGATGATCGACTCCTATCTCGAATTTGCGTCCGATATTTCCTCGACCGGCGAGCCTGAGCCATTCGACCTTGGCGAGCTTGTGCGCGAGGTCGCGGAAGACGCCGACGATACGGAGCGCCTCGCGATCCGCGAAATTCCTGCCCTTGCTTTTGAAGGCCGGCGGGCGGCGATGAAGCGGGCGATCGCCAATCTCGTCGGCAATGGACTGAAATACGCGGGCAAAGTCGAGATCGGCGTGGAGAGGCGCGGGCCTTATGTTGAAATCATCGTCGACGATGATGGGCCCGGCATACCGGACGCCAGACGCCGCGACGTCTTCAAGCCGTTTTACCGTCTCGACGAAGCGCGCAGCCGACACGAAGGCGTCGGCCTCGGCCTCTCCATCGTTCGCGAAGTCGCGCGCAGTCACGGCGGCGACGTAACGCTCGGCGACGCGCCGATGGGCGGACTTCGCGCGACGATTAAGCTGCCAGCGTGAAAGGAATGTTCCAGATGGGGCGCGCAGTGGGCTGCCGATCCTTCGAGACGGTTCGATCATCTGACGATGATCGAACCTCCTCAGGATGAGGAAGGATTTGTCGATAAAAAATATTTCCTCATCCTGAGGAGCGCATCGAAGATGCGCGTCTCGAAGGATGGGGCGCACGAATCTCACGCCCCCATTTCTTCTCTCTACTCCGTCAATTCACCCGCGCGCCGTTTCGCAGCGGCGACGGCCTTCAACATCAGGGCGCGCACCGCTTTGTCATCGCCGTCGAGAATATCGAGTGCGGCCTGCGTCGTGCCGCCGGGCGATGTCACCGCGCGGCGTAACTCCGCGAGTGCGCGATCGTCAGCCGCGACATAGGCGCCGGCGCCGGCGAGCGTCGCCCTCGCGAGTTTTTGCGCGGCGGCGGCGTCAAGCCCCGCAGCTGTCGCAGCGTCCGCGAGCGCTTCGGCGAGCAGGAAGAAATACGCGGGGCCGCTGCCAGAGACGGCCGTCACCGCGTTGATCGCTTCTTCGCTGTCAACGAGCACCACTTCGCCAACGGCGCGCATCAGCGTTTCGGCGAGCGCGCGATCTTCAGCGCCGAGCGTTGACGGCGCAAAGATCGCGGTGGCGCCGGCGCCGACCGACGCCGGCAGGTTCGGCATCGCGCGAATGATTTTATCTGCGGCGGGAAGCGCCGCTGAAATCGCCGCGAGGCTCTTGCCGGCCATGACGGAAATCGTCACGGCGCCGGCGGCGAGCTTTGAAAATTCCGGCAAAACGCCGGCGGCGATTTGCGGCTTCACCGCGATCACCACCGCCTCAAAGCGGGCGCCGGCGAGCGGCGGATTGACCGCTAGTCCTTGCGCTTTCGCGATGTCGATGATCGCGGGGGACGGCGCGGGGTCAAAGATCGCAGAAGCGCCCGTATTGATGACGCTCTTTGCGATCCAGCCGCGCAGCAATGCGCCGCCCATTGATCCGGCGCCGATGAGCGCGACTGAGATTTTTTTTGTCATGCCCTGCTACTATCAGACAGCCGTTCGCGTTGGCCATCCTTCGAAACGCCGCGCTGCGCGCGGCTCTCCTCTTTCTTCCCACCCCCGCTTGCGGGGGACGCAGCCCGAAGGGCCGGAGGGGGGGAGTCACGAGCGGAGGCGCTCGCGGATAGAGCGCGCCCCCTCAGTCATGCTGCGCGTGACAGCTCCCCCGTAAACGGGGGAGCAGAAGAGCCGCACGCTTCCGATTTGCCGACCAGACTTCGAGTCGCGTTTCTAATGAGGACCCCGCGTGCTACGCGTTCCCCGCCGTCTCGAACAGCGACGCTTCAAGCGCGGCTTCCGGCGACTTGCCGCCCCAGATCAGGAAGTTGAAGGCGGGGAGAAAGCGGTCGATCGCTTCGCGAGCGCCCTTGATGAGACATTCCGCCTGCACGCGGTCGAGCGCGCCGCTCGCCGGCAACACGGCCGCATTCCTGAAGACGATCGAATTATCGTCCGACCAGAGATCGAAATGGCCGATCCACAGCCGCTCGTTCACCATGGCGACGAGACGCGCGACCTCGGCGAGGCGGCCTTGAGGCGCCTTCAGATCGAGAGGCGCGCCCATCTGCAAGGTCGAGAGTTCCGGGCGCCAGGTGAACCAGAAACCCGCGTCGCGCCACATGCCGGGGATCGCGAGATGAAGCTCATCCGAATCGACGCGCTCGACGCTGATATCCATATCGTCGGCGACAGATTCGAGCGCCTCCAGCGGATCGGCTGCCCGTGTCGGCGCTTTCAGGAGTTCAATCGACATAAGGCTCCCACCAGAACTGCGTGGGGCCGATAGCGCGGCGATTCCTCGGGAGCGGCAATGATTCGCTCCTGTGGGAATCCTAACTGGTTTTGCCCAGCCGGGCCTCAAGCTCGGCGATCCTGGCGGCGAGCCGCTCGTTTTCCGCCCGCGCCGCGACCGCCATGTCGCGAACCGCCTCAAACTCGTCCCGGGCGACGAGGTCCATATCGGATAAAAGCCGCTGCAACTGGCCCCTCGCGACCGTTTCCGCCTCGCGCCGGACGCCGTCGACGGCCCCGGCCGCTTCCGACATCATCTTGGCGATCTCATCGAAAATGGGGCTCTGGGTTTGCATGGGCGGCCGGCCTTTTTCCTTACACGCGCCGCATCCTTCGAGACGGCCCTTCGGGCCTCCTCAGGATGAGGGCGAATGAACCCTCGCCTCATCCTGAGGAGCGGCGACGCCGCGTCTCGAAGGATTGGCGAGATTTTGCGCTCCCTTCCTAGCAGTTGCCAGGCAAAGGCGACAGCGGCGAAAAAGCGCGCTAAGAACGCCGCGCCGAAGCCGATGAGTTCGAATGACCATTCCCTACCCCGCCATTGACCCGGTTGCGATCCACCTTGGGCCTTTGCCCATCCGCTGGTATTCGCTCGCCTATATCGCCGGGATCGGCATCGGGTGGTGGTACTGTCTATCGCTCATCAAGCTTCCGAAACTCTGGCCAGCCGCCGGAGCGCCGGTGACGAAGGTGCAGCTCGACGACGTCATCTTCTGGGTGGCGATCGGCGTCATGGCGGGCGGCAGGCTCGGCTACGTGCTCTTTTATGAGCCGGCGCTTCTCGTCGGCGCGTGGCAGCCGCTGGGCGCCGGCATGGATGCGGGTCTCATCAAGACGCTGGTCGGCTGGATTCCGATCCCGCCGTTTTTGATGCTCTGGAAAGGCGGCATGTCGTTTCACGGCGGGCTCATCGGCGTCACCATCGCCGGGCTCTGGTACGCGCGCCGTTACAAGGTGAATGCGCTCTCGCTTGGCGATCTCTTCGCCTGCGCCGCGCCGATCGGTCTCTTTTTCGGACGCCTCGCCAATTTCATCAATGGAGAACTCTATGGCCGGCCGTGGGACGGAAAATGGTCGATGATTTTCCCCGCCGACCCCTTGCAGCTCCCCCGCCATCCGAGCCAGCTTTATGAGGCGGCTCTGGAAGGGATCGCCTTGTTCATCATCGTCACCATCGCCTCGCGCGTCTTCGGGTTTTTGAAGCGGCCGGGCGCCACGATGGGCCTCTTCCTCGCCGGTTATGCGGCGTCAAGGATCATTGTCGAGAACTTCCGCGAACCCGATGCTTTCCTTCCGGATTTCCCGATTGGCCTCACCATGGGGATGATGCTCTCGGCGCCGATGCTGGCGCTCGGGCTCTGGCTCGTCTGGCGGGCGTATAAAAAACCCGCCGCGACCGGGGCGCCATGACCAAAGGCGCGCCAATTCGCGAGACGACGCCGCTCGAAGAACGCCTGATCGCCCTCATCAAATCGCGCGGAGCGATTACGGTCGCCGACTATATGGAGGACGCGCTCCTCCACCCCCATGACGGCTATTACACGTCTCAGGCGCCCATCGGCGCCAAGGGCGATTTCACCACGGCGCCGGAGATCAGCCAGATCTTCGGCGAGCTGATCGGGCTGTGGCTGGTGCAGTCATGGATCGACATGGGATCGCCCGCCGCGTTCAATCTCGTCGAGCTTGGGCCGGGACGCGGCGTCCTGATGCACGACGTCTTGCGCGCGGCGAAACTGCGCCCGGCGTTTCTCGACGCGGCACGGGTGTGGCTCGTCGAGACCAGCGGACGGCTGCGCCACGAACAGCAGCGACGCTTGCGCGACGCCGGTATCGCGACCGACTGGGCGGACAGCTTCGCCGATGTTCCGCCGGCGCCGATGCTGATCGTCGCCAATGAATTTTTCGATTGCCTGCCGATCCGCCAATTCGTGCGCGTTGACGCCAGCTGGCGCGAGCGTCTTGTCGGTCTCGATGAAACCGGCGGCGCGCTCGCCTTCACGCTCGCCGATACGCCGCCTTTGCCGAGCGTTGATCTTCCTGACGCGGCTGCCATGGCGCCGGGCTCCATCTTTGAAATCGGCGCCGCAGCTGAAGAGATGACGGACGAAATCGCACGCAGCCTTGCGCTTTATGGCGGCCGCGCGCTCATTGTCGATTACGGGCATCTTCACAGCGGCGCCGGCGACACTTTGCAGGCGGTTCGCCGTCACGCCTATTGGCCCGTGCTCGCCTCGCCGGGGCGCGCCGACATTACGGCGCATGTCAATTTCGAACGGATGGCGCGCGCCGCTTTCGCCGCCGGCGCGGCTGCGCACGGTCCGCTCTCGCAAGGCGATTTCCTGCAGCGGCTCGGCCTTGCGATGCGCCTCGAACGATTGAGTTTCGGCAAGACGGCCGAGGAATCTGCTCACCTTTTCGCAGGCGCGCACCGGATCTCCTCGCCGGCGCAGATGGGTGAGCTGTTCAAGGTCTTGTGCGTCAGCGCGCCGGGGCTTCCCGATCCTGAAGGGTTCAAGGAATGAGCGCGCCGCATCTTCAATCAAAGGCGCTGCGCGATGAGGGCGCCCCTCACGGGTTTTTCGGACGCGCGGGCGGCGTCTCCAGCGGGATATTTTCCTCGCTGAACACAGGCCTTGGATCGAGCGACGATCCCGCCAATACGGCGGAAAACCGGATGCGGTGCCGCGAAGCTCTTGGCGCCGATCATCTGCTGACGCTCTATCAGGTTCACTCAGCCGACGTCGTCATCGTGACGGAGCCGTGGAGCGGACAGGGACCGAAGGCCGACGGCATGGCGACGCGCTTGAAAGGCGTCGCGCTCGGCGTTCTCGCCGCCGACTGCATGCCGTTTCTTTTTATCGACCGTGAGGCCGAAATCATCGGCGCCGCGCACGCCGGCTGGCGCGGCGCGCTCGCCGGCGTTCTCGAAGCGACAATCCAGGCGATGGTCTCGATCGGCGCGAGGGCCGATCGCATCGCCGCCGCGCTCGGGCCTTGTCTCCGGCAGGAAAATTTCGAGGTCGGCCCCGACCTCGTCGAGGCGTTCGCCGCGAAATATCCGCAGGCGGAGCAATTCTTCGCCCCCGGCTTGTCGGCGGAAAAACGCCAGCTCGATCTTGCCGGATTTGGGCGGTCGCGCCTTGCGGCCGCCGGCGTCCCGACGCTCGACGATATTGGCGTCTGCACGCTCGGCGATTCGGGCGATTATTTCTCCTACCGGGCGAGCCGGCGGGCGTCGGAGCCCGATTACGGGCGCAATCTGTCGGCGATCGCCCTCAGCGTAAAATAGCGCGTCATCCCGGACGCCGCGCAGCGGCGATCCGGGATTCCCCATGCGAAATGAGGCGCACACGCCATGCGGGATCCCGGATAAACGGCGTCGCCGTTTTCCGGGATGACACGCCATTTTCGAGCACTTGAAAAGCAGTCAAGAAACCGTCACAAGGCGGCCCGGGCAGATGAGGGCCGACGCATGAAGCTGATCTCGGGAAATTCGAACCGCCTCCTCAGCGAGAATATCGCCAAACGATTGTCCAATCCGCTCGCCGAGGCCGAGATCCGGACTTTCAAGGACGGCGAGGTCTTCGTCGAGATCAAGGAAAATGTCCGCGGCGAGGATGTCTTCGTCATCCAGTCGACGTCGAACCCGGCGAACGACAATCTGATGGAGCTCTTGATCACCATCGACGCGCTGACCCGCGCATCGGCGAGCCGCATCACCGCCGTCATCCCCTATTTCGGTTACGCCCGGCAGGATCGCAAAGCCGGCCCAAGAACGCCGATTTCGGCAAAGCTCGTCGCGAACCTCATCACCACGGCCGGCGCCGATCGCGTGTTGACCGTCGATCTTCACGCGGGACAAATTCAGGGCTTCTTCGACATTCCGACCGACAATCTTTTCGCGGTCAATGTCTTCGCCGACAAGATCCGTTTCATGCACAAAGGCGACGTCAATGACGTGACAGTCGTCTCGCCGGACACCGGCGGCGTCGTTCGCGCCCGCTCCCTCTCAAAGCGGCTCGACAACCGCCCGCTCGCGATCGTCGACAAACGCCGCGAACAGGCCGGCGTTTCCGAAGTCATGCACATCATCGGCGACGTCAAGGATCGCCATTGCATCCTCTTCGACGACATCGTCGACAGCGGCGGCACGCTCTGCAATGCGGCGCAAGCGATCATGGATAAGGGCGCCAAAAGCGTTTCCGCCTATGTGACGCACGGCGTCCTCTCCGACGGCGCGCACGAGCGCATCGCCAAGGCGACGGCCCTGACGCGCATCGTCACCTCGGATTCGATCCTCTCGACGCCCGAAGTCGAGGCCTGCAAAAAGATCGAGAAAGTCGAAATCGGCGGCCTCCTCGCCGAAGCGATCCGGCGCATCGCGAATGAGGAATCGGTTTCGAGTTTGTTTGATTAGGGGATTTAGATAATCCCCTCACC
>JBBTJH010000193.1:0-8794 GCA_038059555.1 Pseudomonadota bacterium
GTCGCAGACGCGCCGCCGCATCGCCTCGCTTTTCTCGCGGCGGCGGCTGTAAATCAGGGCGTCTGCGCCGCTTTGTGTTTCCGGCGCTTGACCGGTTTCATGCTCCGACATACGCCTGAAGCCTCGTCCCATCGCGCAAGTCCTGTCAACGAAACTGCGCAGTAAAAAGGGCCCCGAAATGCAGCTGACCGTAGAACACGAACAGATCCGATCGACCCTGAAAAAATACATCGACGCTGAAATCAACCCTTTCGTTGATGAATGGGAAGAAGCGGAAATTTTTCCCGCCCATCAGGTGTTCAAAGGTCTTGGCGATTTAGGGCTTCTCGGCGTCAACAAGCCTGTCGAATATGGCGGCATGGGGCTTGATTGGTCTTATGGCGCGGTCGTCGCGGAAACGCTCGGGCACATCAATTGCGGCGGCGTGCCGATGGCGATCGGCGTGCAGACGGACATGGCGACGCCGGCGCTCGCCCGCTTCGGGTCGGATGCGGCTAAGGAAGATTTCCTGAGGCCCTCGATCGCCGGCGATTTCGTCGCGTGTCTTGGCGTTTCCGAAGTCGGGTCGGGATCGGATGTCGCGTCGATCAAAACCTCCGCGAAAAAGGATGGCGACGACTACATCATCAACGGCGGCAAGATGTGGACGACGAACGGGACGCAGGCCGACTGGATGTGCCTCCTCGCCAACACGTCGGACGACCAGGCGCACCGCAACAAGACGCTGATCTGCCTGCCGCTGAAAGACGGCAACGGCAAGCATCGCAAGGGGGTTGAAATCGCGCGCAAGCTGAAAAAACTCGGCATGCGCTCAAGCGATACGGCGCAGTTCTATTTTGAAGATGTGCGCGTGCCGCAGCGCTACAGGATCGGCGAAGAAGGCGCAGGCTTCATGTATCAGATGCTGCAATTTCAGGAAGAACGCCTGTGGGGATCGCTCTCGGGGCTTGCCGGGATGGATAAGACGATCGACGCGACGATCGACTACACGCGCCAGCGAAAAGCGTTCGGCCAGTCGGTGCTCGACAATCAGGTCGTCCATTTCCGCATGGCCGAACTTAAAACCGAGGTGCAGGCGCTGCGCGCGCTTACCTGGGACGCCGTCGAGAGGATGCTTGCGGGCGAGGACGCGACGATGCTGGCGTCGATGGCGAAACTGAAAGCCGGGCGGTTGATCCGTGAGGTGAACGATTCATGCCTGCAATATTGGGGCGGCATGGGCTACATGGATGAAACGCTGGTCTCGCGCGCCTATCGCGACGGACGCCTCGCCTCGATCGGCGCCGGCGCGGACGAGGTGATCTTGTCGATCATCTGCAAATATATGGGAATCCTGCCCGGCAAGACCAACCGGAAATAGACGCGATCTAGTATTCTGTTTTATCGCGCGTTCTTTCCGAAAACCGCGCACACTTTTCGGGAACGCGCTCTAGATATCCGCGCCTTTTTTGTTCGATCGCGAGGGGCGGTTTTCAACGCCGAGAACTTCAATCGCCCGGGCGCGATAGCGCGCCTTGCTGGAGACGTTCAGCGCGCCATAGCTCTCGGCGCGCTGGCCCCGCTCTTCGCCATACATGCCGGCGGCGACGTGATCGACGAAGTCCTGCTCGCCATCAGAAAGGGTCGACCAATAAGACGAGAACGCCTCGGCCCGGCCCCCGGCGGGCGCGAGGACCATGAAAACCGACGCGACGCCCGCAACCACCCTTAACCGCACAAAAACACCCATTCCCGACGCCCCCACACCCGGAAATTACGCTAGCGTAACGTTGTTACAACCGGCTGAAAGGGCCGCCGCGAATTTCCGGGCCCGGCTTAAAGGCCGGTCAACCATACGGCCTTGCGCGGGGGCGACGGTTCCGCTAAACGGCCCCCTCCAAAGCGGCTGCCCGCAAGTGGGGCAAGACCGCGCCAAAAGCTTTCAAGGGTGCCCTATGGCCGTTCCGAAGAAGAAAACCTCGCCCTCGCGCCGCGGCATGCGCCGCGCCCATGACCGCCTTGCCGCGCCGTCCTATGTTGAGGACCGCGAGTCGGGCGAACTTCGCCGGCCGCACCATATCGATTTGAAGTCCGGCCGTTACAAAGGCCGCAAAGTGCTGGAGCCGAAGGGCGAATAATCGCTCCTTGGGACCTTGAGTAACACGGGGGCGCCGTCCGGTTGGGCGGCGCTTTTTCGTTGGCGGAAGAATTTCGCCGCCTTTAAGGCGCCTGCGTCGGTTTTTCGCCGCAATTCGGCGCCGATTCACGCTAACCATTACGTAATCAGCCGAGTGGGGTACGGGGCGCAAGTCGGCTGGCGCGCAGGGTCACGGGGATATGAGGGCTAAATGCGAAATTTTCTAAAGCTTGGGGGCGCGGCAGCCGGCGGCCTCTTTCTGGCGTCATGCGTGACTTATCCCTACCAGTCCGCGTTTTCGTCCTGCGATAGCGAGGCGAGCGCCTGTTACAGATTGTGCGAAGATATCCCCGACGAAGACGGCTACGTCGCCTGTCAGTCGCATTGCGACCGCGATAGCGACCGTTGTTTCGATCAAGCCTATTCGCCCTACTCATCAGGCTACGGTTATGGCGGCGGTTACGGCTATTCCTCGCCGTGGTACGGCCAATATGGTTCCTGGTATCCGGGCGGCGGCTATTACATGTCGTACAACTATTACGACCGCTACGGTTACCGGAAGAAGCGCCATCACCCGCATCCGAACGACGGCGGCTGGAATGGCGGGGGAAATAATCACCCCCCCTCCAGCACACCTCCCCCGGACAGCAACCCGCGCATCCCAAGGGGCGAGCGCGAGATCGACCAGCCGCGCAGGCCCAATCGGTATTACCGGCGCGATGTCCCCAATAATGCAGCGCCATCGGGATCGCCGTCAGCAACGCCGGCGCCGCAGCCGCGCTACGCCCCGCCGCCGCGTGAGCCGCGCCGGGTGACGCCGTCAGCGCCTCAGCCGAGCTACACGCCGCCGCCCCAACCGACTTATACGCCGCCGCTGCAGCAGCCGTCCTATACCCCGCCGCCCGCGAGCCAGCCGCAGAGCCGGCCGGTCGATCGCGGCGGTTCCGGACGCCGGGTCAACTCGCCGCGGGAGAGCAGCGAAGGATCAAGGCAGCCGGATTAAGCCGCGCGCTGGCGTTCAAACCAACTCAAGCGGAACATTTCCCGCTCATTCCTGCGAAAACAGGAATGAGCGGGTATATTGCTTGAATCGCTGCTGGCGCGCCCCTAAGACGCGCGCAACCTGCAAATCGCTGAGGAACATCCCATGACCGCCATCGTTGACATTATCGGCCGCGAAATTCTGGACAGCCGGGGAAACCCGACCGTTGAAGTCGATGTCGTTCTTGAAGACGGGTCGATGGGCCGCGCCGGCGTTCCCTCTGGCGCCTCAACCGGCGCGCATGAAGCGCACGAGCTGCGCGACGGCGACGCGCGCTATGGCGGCAAAGGCGTCCGGAAAGCCGTCGCTGCGATCAACGGCGAAATATTCGATGCGCTGTGCGGAATTGAAGCCGAAGACCAGATCGGCGTCGACGAGACGATGATCGCTCTCGACGGCGAGCCGAACAAATCGCGCCTCGGCGCCAATGCGATCCTCGGCGTGTCGCTCGCTGTCGCGAAGGCGGCCGCTGAGGCCGCCTCCTTGCCGCTCTATCGCTATGTCGGCGGCGTTTCGGCGCGAACGCTCCCGGCGCCGATGATGAACATCGTCAATGGCGGCGCGCATGCCGACAATCCGATCGACATCCAGGAATTCATGATCATGCCGCTCGGCGCCGACACTTTCGCCGACGCGCTGCGCTGGGGCGCTGAAATATTTCACGCGCTGAAAAAGGGCCTGAAAGCCGCCGGTCACAACACCAATGTCGGCGACGAAGGCGGCTTTGCGCCGAATTTGAAATCGACCGACGACGCGCTCGGCTTCGTCATGAAGGCGATCGAAGCGGCGGGAAGACGGCCCGGCGAAGACGTGTTTATTGCTCTCGATGCGGCGTCAACGGAGTTTTTCAAAAACGGCAAATATCATCTTGAAGGCGAGGGGAAGATTTTGGACGCCGGCGGCATGGTCTCCTATTACGAAGATCTCGCGGCGCGGTATCCGATCGTCTCGATCGAAGACGGGATGGCGGAAGACGACTGGGCGGGATGGAAAGCGCTGACCGACCGCCTCGGCAAGCGCGTTCAACTTGTCGGCGACGATCTCTTTGTCACCAATGAAACGCGCCTCGCCGACGGCATCAAAAAAGGCTGCGCGAACTCGATCCTCGTCAAGGTCAACCAGATCGGCACGCTCACCGAAACCTTGCGCGCCGTCGATATGGCGCACCGCGCCGGTTACACGGCGGTGATGTCGCACCGCTCCGGCGAGACCGAAGACGCAACAATCGCCGACCTTGCGGTCGCGACGAACTGCGGACAGATCAAAACCGGCAGCCTCGCGCGCTCGGACCGCACCGCGAAATACAATCAGCTCTTGCGGATCGAAGAAGAACTCGGCGACGCCGCGCATTACGCCGGCGGCGCGTTTTTGAGGGCGTAGGAGCACGGCGGGTATCGCTGCGCTCAACCCGCCCTACGTCCAACGTTCGCGCATTTCCCCAACTGCGCGAATTCCCGCCTGCAATTACCCCAAAACCGCTGCTTGAATCGCGGGCGAAAATTTTTATCTCGAAGAGCGACGGAATCCGTGTCCCTCGCGCGTTTAACGTTCAAGGCTTTTGACAAGTGAATCCATTCTCTTCGCCGCGGCGGAAATTTCGCTGCTCGAATGAGGCCTTCCCTCCACCGGCGCGTTTCCCGGGGCGCGAGTTTGTTCGCCTGAAAAAAAGGCGCCCGAATTTGAGGAGAGTAAGACACTCCTTTGCGGCTGCGCATGTGGAGGAAAGCCGAAAAACCGGAGGGCGGCGGATGAGAAAAGACGCCTTTTTTGACGTCCGCTTTTCCCGTCAAGTTGAGGGGCGCCGCGCTTTAACGTTTTATTAACCCAAAATCGACTCAGGTGAGTCGCAAAAGAGGGCGGCGCGTATCAAGCGCTGCGTAGGGCGCGGCGTCGCCGGGGGCGTTTTCGGTCATGCGGTTTATCTGGCGTTTGTTTGTCGATGTGGTCGCGCCTGCGTTCTTGACCTGCTGGACGTTTTATTTCGCCTATGACGCCATCATCGGCGCGACCGGCTTCCGGGCGCTCACCGCTTTGCGGGCCGAGGCGGAAGTCAAATCCGCCGAGGTCGCGGACCTGACCGTCGAGCGCCGGCGCCTCGAAATCGTCGCCGAACAGCTCAATCCGCGCTCGCTTAACGCCGATATGGCGGAGGAGAAAATCCGCACGGTTCTCGGCTATGTGGAAGAGGGCGATCTCGTCATCCCCCGCGACGAACTCGAGCAAATTCTCAAAAGCGCCGCTGCCGGCAAGGCGGGCGGCTAGACCTCCACCGGCGGGTTCCCTAAAAGCGGACCGACAACGCCGGAGACCCGAATGGCCGCCAAGCCCGCCAAATCCGCCCCCAAGAGCGAAACCGCCACGCCTGCGCGCGGCAATCTGAAGGCGACGAAGGCCGAGCTCCTTAAATATTACCGCGACATGCTGCTGATCCGCCGCTTTGAAGAGCGCGCAGGCCAGCTCTACGGCATGGGTCATATCGGCGGCTTCTGTCACCTTTACATCGGCCAGGAAGCGGTCGTCGTCGGCGTCGAGGCGGTGAAAAAGCCGGGCGATCAGACCATCACCGGCTACCGCGACCACGGCCACATGCTCGCCTGCGGCATGGAGCCGAACGGCGTGATGGCCGAGCTGACCGGCCGCGCCGGCGGCTATTCCAAAGGCAAGGGCGGCTCGATGCACATGTTTTCGAGCGAGGCGAATTTTTACGGCGGCCACGGCATCGTCGGCGCGCAGATACCGCTCGGCGCCGGTCTCGCCTTCGCCAACAAATATCGCAAGAACAAATCCGTCAGCCTCACTTATTTCGGCGACGGCGCCTCGAACCAGGGGCAAGTCTTTGAAGCGATGAACATGGCGCAGCTGTGGAAGCTGCCCGCCGTCTTCATCATCGAGAACAATCATTACGCGATGGGGACGGCCGTGACGCGCGCCCATTCCGACACCCATCTCTACCGGCGCGGCGCCGCCTTCGGCATTCCCGGCATGGAAGTCGACGGCATGGATGTCCTCGAGGTTCGAGAAGCGGCAAGGCTTGCGATCGATCACGCGCGCTCGGGCGAGGGGCCTTATATTCTCGAGATGAAGACCTATCGCTATCGCGGGCATTCGATGTCGGACCCCGCGAAATACAGAACGCGCGAGGAAGTCGATAAGATCCGCGAGCACAACGATCCGATCAAACGCTGCGAACAGAGGATTTTCGACGCGAAATACGCAAGCGAGGCGGAGCTGAAGGAAATCGACACCGAGATTAAGGCTATCGTCAAGGCTTCGGCCGACTTCTCGCTCGAAAGCCCGGCGCCTGCGGCATCTGAGCTGTACACGGACGTTTTAGCCTGATCGCGGGGCTGCGGGAGGGGCGGATTTGACGTCGGATCCTGCGATTAAAATACTGCACGTTTTTCCGTCCTTCGCGGTCGGCGGACAGCAACGCCGTCTTGCAACGCTCGCGGCGGCGTTCGGACCGGGCTTTTCGCATAAGGTCTTGTCGCTCGATGGCGATCAAAGCGCGGCGGCGCTGTTTGGAAGCGTGAGGCCGGCGGTCGAAGCGCTGATTGTCGAGAAATCAGGTTTTATCCGTCAACGGAATATCGATCGCCTGCGGACGGCGATCGCAGCGAGCGGCGCCGACATTTTGTGCACGTATAATTTCGGCTCGATCGAGGCGGTGATCGCCAATCGCACGGGTCCGCGCCTTCCCCATATTCATCACGAAGACGGGTTCGGCGCCGACGAGGCGGGCGGACGGCTGAAATGGACGCGCTCGCTGGCGCGGCGCATTCTTCTTGGCGAAGCAACCATCGTCGTTCCCTCGCGCACCTTGGAACAGATCGCTCTTCGCAAATGGGGTCTTCCCGCAAAGCGCGTCCGGCGTATTCCGGTCGGGATCGACATCGCAGGCTTTCATGCGCACCGGAAGGAAAAAGCGGGCCCCATCATTGTGGGTTCCATCGGCGCCTTGCGAAAAGAGAAAAACTTCGCGCGGCTGATCCGCTGTTTTGAAATCGCCAGCGAGGGGCGAGACGCGCGCCTCGTGATCTACGGCGACGGACCGGAACGGCAGAAGCTGATTGACCTCGCCTCGCGCAGCAAGGCTTCCGGAATGATCTCTCTCCCCGGCGCCACATCCACGGTCGCGGAGAGCCTTCGGCAATTCGATATTTTTGCGATATCGTCGGACACCGAACAAATGCCGACGAGCCTCATCGAGGCGATGGCGGGGGGGCTGCCCGCACTTGCAACCGCTGTTGGCGACATACCGGACATGCTTGGCGACGAAGGCCGTGCGTTTCTCGTGAACCCTGACGATGAAAATGAGTACGCCGCAAAGCTTCGCACGCTCATCGACATTGAGGAGCTGCGCCGAAAGCTCGGCGCTGAAAATCTGGAGCGCGCCCGGCAATTCGATCTGGCGCCGATGACGCAAGCGTTCAAAGAGCTATATCTTTCCGCGGCCGAGCGGCGGCGCTGATGCGATCGGATTTTTCAGTCCTGCAGGATAAAAAAGCGGTGCTCGACGATTGGCGCCGGCTTTACGCGCAATCCGATGCGCGGTTTTTCCTGTCGCCCGCGTGGATCGATGCGCTGGTGGTGAGCGCGCCTGCCGGCAAGAAATTTGCGGTCGTGCGGATCCATGACGATTTGCGCGGTCTTTACGCGATGGCGGTCGCGAACGTCCCGTCGCCCCAGCCTTTTCCGTTTGTGCGCAGCGCGAGATTGCAGGAAAGCGGCGTTGAGGCGCTCGACCGCGTTTATCTCGAATATAACGACATTCTGGTGACGCGCTCAGCGCCGGACGGCGCGCGCGATGCGGCGGTCGGCGCGTTGCTCGACGGCATGGCGTCCGCAGATCAGTTCATCTTCAAGAATGCCGATCCTTTGCTGGCGTCGAGCGTTCTGCGCGCCGCCGCCGCGCGAGACTTCGCCGTCGAGGAACAGAACCTGCAACCGACATTTGCGATCGACTTGGAAAAGATCGACGGCGATAGCGTCTTGGCGAGTTTTTCCTCTTCCTTGCGCGCGAAAATCCGCCGCTCCATCAAGCGGTATGAAGAACGAGGGCCCGTCGCCGTCACACGTCCTAAAGGACCTGCCGAGATAGCGATCGCCTGGACGGAGCTGATGCGCCTGCACGCGCAGACCTGGTCGCGGCGCGGTAAGCGGGGCGTCTTTCATGAGCGCGCTTTTTGTCAGTTCCATGAACGACTGATTGAGAAAAACCCCGATAACATCGACTTCGTGCGCCTCACCGCTGGCGCTGAAACGATCGGCGTCCTTTATAATTTCGTCGAGCGGGGGAGGGTTTATAATTACCAAAGCGGCTTCAAATATGAATCGGATAACCAGCTGGCGCCGGGCTTTGTCTGCCATGCGCTCGCCGCTGATGAGTATCGCGCGTCGGGGTTTTCGATCTACGACATGATGGGCGGCGACGCGGACTACAAACGCCGGCTGGGGAGCGAAAGCGGAACGCTGACGACAATCGTTGTGACGAAGCGCAATTTGCGTACGAGAATTCGGTCGGCGATGAAATCCGCTAGAAACGCTCGTGACGCAAAAACGCATCAAACATGATGAGCATCCACAGTTCCTGCGAATTGTCGCTGACGCCGCGCTGATGGCGGTCGATCATCGAG
>JBBTJH010000194.1:0-3442 GCA_038059555.1 Pseudomonadota bacterium
GAGATGATCGCGCGCGCCATTCAGGTCTCATCCGAACGCGCAGGGCGCGCCTTCATCACTGTCAATTGCGGCGCCATTCCTGAAAACCTCGTCGAAAGCATTCTATTCGGTCACGAAAAAGGCTCCTTCACCGGAGCCCACCAGAAGCACGTCGGCAAATTCCAGGAAGCCGACGGCGGCACGATTTTCCTTGATGAAGTCGGCGAGCTTCCAGCCGACATGCAGGTCAAACTCCTCCGCGTGCTCCAGGAAGGCGATGTCGATCCGGTCGGCTCCAAGCGCCCCGTAAAGGTCGATGTTCGCGTTATTTCCGCGACCAACCGCGATCTCGCAGAGGAAGTAAAGGCAGGCCGCTTCCGCGAAGACCTTTATTACCGCCTCAACGTCTTTCCCGTGCACATCCCGCCGCTGCGCGACCGGCAGGAAGATATCCCCGCCCTCGTCGATCATTTCATCCAGCGCTACAATGCGGAGGAGCGCCGAGACGTTCGCGGCGTGCAGCACGAAGTTCTGGAAGTGCTGATGAAACAGTCCTGGCCGGGCAATGTGCGCCAGCTTGAAAACACCATCTTCCGCGCCGTGGTGCTCGCCGAAACGCCGTATCTGTCGGCGCGCGACTTTCCGCTGCTCGCTGCAGAATTTGAAGACGCCGGCGTCGATATGGGCCCGCCCGTGCTTGAAGAAGCCTTCAGCGAAGACGTCGCAGCGGCGTCCGCCGTCTCGGCCCCGCGTCCGCTCGCCGGCAATTCATCGACCGCTTTTGAAAACGTCGAGGTCTTCGATCGCGACGGGCATTTAAGAACGCTTGAATCGATCGAACGCGATCTCATCAAACTGGCGATCGACACCTATGACGGCCGCATGTCGGAGGTCGCGCGCCGCCTCGGCATGGGGCGCTCAACGCTCTATCGCAAGCTTCGCGATCACGGGCTTGAAGTGAAACGGGCGAGCTAACGCGCCGAGCGCTAATGTGGGCGCCGATTTTGCTCGCAAAGGCGCGCCAAATCAAAGCGCCGTGGGGCGGAGTTAATCCGCCCTACGCTTCTCCGAGCGCCGAGAGATAAAGATCGAGGAGCGCTTCTTCTTCTTCGCGTTGCGCACGGTCCATCTTCCGCAAGCGGATAATTTTGCGCAGCGTTTTGGTGTCGTAGCCCTCGCCCTTGGCTTCGGCGAAGATTTCCTTGATGTCGCCTGAAATCGTTGTCTTTTCTTCTTCGAGGCGCTCTACGCGCTCAAGGAAAGTTCTGAGGCGCTCCGCCGCGACCGTGGTCGCGCCCGGCGCCGCCGTCGACATATTTGCTGTTCCGTCCGCCATACGCGCCTCCGACTATCGAAGGGGCGAGGTAAGCCTGCGTCGGCGCTCCCTTCCAATTCGAATTCCTCCACATGGGGAAAAATCGAAGGCTGGGGAAATCGGGGATATCAGGCGAAGGCGCTCAGTTCTTCGCCGCGGCCTCATAAACGCCCGCCTTGATCACGGCGTCGCGCAGCGCCTCGTGCCCAGCAAGGTTCGGGTGCAGCTTGTCGATCGGGTTCAACAGTGCAGGATCGGCGACGCTCTGAAGGCTCCGGTCCTTGGAGAGCGGCGAATAAAAGTCGAGATAGCGGCCGGGAAAAGCCGCGATGATGGCGTCGGTTAAGTCAATGCGCGTCTGATAGATCGTCAATCCGGCGTCGCACTCGCCTGATTTCGTCTTGAAGCATTCCGTTTTGTTGGCGGCAGGCTGCGCCGTTGCTATCCAGACTTTGCCGACGCCGGCGGCGAGGGCGCGTTTTTCAATCTCTTGAAGGTTCGCGACGACGCCGGCGACGTCTTCGCCCTCCTGCCCGCGGATCGCTGGAAAATTGACGATCGTCGCATCGGCGTGCGGATAAGCGGAGAGCGCGTAAGCGAGCGAGCTTTTATATAGCGGCCCGCCTTTCTTTTCGTTCAGCGCAATTGAAGTCGAGTGGCCGGATGCCGCCGCAAGATTGATAACATTATTTTGCGGATCGATCTCTTTCAGCCGGGCGTCATAGAGCGTCACCCAGTTATATTTGACGGCGTATTCCGGCTCTTCCGCCTTCGGGCGGTTGAACAGTTTGTAGATGTTCTTTCCTGCGGGTGACGACGACCCGAGGACGACGATAGTGACCTGATGAGCATCCTTGCTAGGCGCCGGATCGGTTGAAATCGCGAGTTGGGACGGCGTCGCCGAGGCCGCTTTTTCCGCCGGCGGCTTGTCATTGGCTTTTGCGTCTGCGGAACTCTCGGAGCACGAAGCGAGGAAGAGTGCGCTGACGCCTACTATGATCCGGCCGAGGGCGCGCGACCTACGCTCGCTTGATAGAAATAGCATATCTCGCACGAACATTCTCCTGAACGGGGGTTAGACCCGATTTCCGCATCAGCCGTGCAGCAAGGCCTTACTGCAAGCCTTCATAGATCTGCGCGGCGATCGCCGCGTTTTTGAGCGCCGCGTGGCCTTGCACGTTCGGATGAATCAAGTCGACCGAATTCAAGAGCGCTGGGTCTGCTGTCGTGTTGAAAGAATTGCTGAGCGACAGCGGCCGGTAAAAGTCGACATATCGGCCGGGGAAGCTGGCGATCACCTGGGTGGTGAGATCCATGCGGGTCTGGTGGACGGTGAGCGTCGCGTGACACGTCCCCGATACAGAAATGACAAAGCAGTCGGTTGCGTTTTCCGTCGGCTGACTTGTCGCGATCCAGACCTGACGGACGCCCGCTGTCAGAAGCTGGTTTTTCATGTTGGTGAAATTGGCGATGACCTTGGCGACTGTCTCGCCTTCCTCGCCCCGGATCGCCGGGAAACTGATGATGACGGCGTCGGCGTCTGAATGATTGACGATCGTAAAGGCGAGCGAATTCGCGTAACTGCCATCCGCCGGCGTATCGGAGAGCGCCCTCGTCGTTGAGTAGCCAGCGAGCGCAAGATTGACGACGGTGTTCGCCGGATCGATGACATCGAGCGCCTGACCGTAGGTTGAAACCCAGCCATATTGCAGCGCGTAGGCCGGTTCGTCGGCGACAGTCGTGCCGGGAAACAGTTTCCAGATATTCTTCCCCGCGGCAGAGGATGCCCCGAGCACGACGATTTTCACCGGGCTTGCTGGCGCCGCGTCGTTATTGACGATTGTCGCATTGGCGGTCTTGGCGCCAAGCGTCGCGTTCGACGGGTTTGACAGCGTGAGCGTGAAAGTTTCATCTGGCTCGACTGTCGTATCGTTCGTAGTAGAAATTACGATGGTCGCCGTGCTCGCGTTAACGGCGAAGGAGACCGTACCGCTCGGAAGAGCGCCGCCGGTAAAATCTGTCGCGTTCGCAGCGCCGGTTACGGCGTAGGAGGCGGATGAGGCTTTCGACAAATCGCCGCTGCGCGTCACCGTGAAGCCGAATGAGGACCCTTCCGCTTTCGACGGCGCGGATATTGAGAGCGCGATT
>JBBTJH010000195.1:0-9540 GCA_038059555.1 Pseudomonadota bacterium
ATTGATCTGAGGCTGGTCCTCAATCGCCTTCGCCATCGCGCGCATCAGGAACGGCAGGATCGTCAGCTTCGCCCGATCAGGCTTTTTCCCGGTGTTGAGTTTGGCCCGCAAATCCTCAAGCGCCGTCACGTCGATCTCCTCGACATAGACGATATCGGGAATGCGGCTGCGCGAGATCGTCATTTTCTCGGCGATCTTGCGGCGAAGGCCGATCACCTGAATTTCCTTGACGCTCGTATCGGCAGCGCGGCCGCGTGCGGCCGGCGCCGTTGATCCGTGCTCGAAATATTGGTCGAGATCTTCGTGGGTGATGCGTCCCGCAGGTCCCGTTCCCGGCACGCGGCGAAGATCGACGCCGGCGTCCATCGCGCGTTTGCGGACCGCCGGCGAGGCGAGCGGCTTTTCGCCTTCCTTGCGCGGGGCCTTAACCTCTCCCGTCATCCCGGAAGCCGCGTTGCGGCTATCCGGGATCTTGTGCGGCGGGAGCGCCGCCGGACGCACGGGGTCCTGGCTCTCCGCGCTTCGCGCTGCGACCGGGATGACGGGTGATTTTTGCTGAGGGGCCTTCGCCGCCTCTTTCTTCTCCGCCTTGGCGGGCGCCGCGTCTTCCTTCGCGTTCCCCGCGCCGTCGACTTCCAGTTTCACGATCGGCGAGCCGACCGAGACGGTGTCGCCGGCCTTTGCGCCGACCCAGATCACCTTGCCGATAACGGGCGAGGGGATTTCAACCGTCGCCTTGTCGGTCATCACGGCCGCGAGGATTTGATCCTCCATCACATTGTCGCCGGTCTTCACCATCCATTCGACAAGCTCAGCCTCAGCGACGCCCTCGCCGACATCGGGAAGTTTGATTACGTGAACGCCCATCAGTCGGCCTCCTGTAACGTATCGCGGAGCGATACGGAGCTGTTGACAACAGTATCATCAAGTGATACATAGCGCCGGTGATTATAACCCTCAAAGGGCGCGTCGCCGAAGCGGTCGCCGCCGGCAAGCGCCCGAAAGGGTTTCCGCCAGGCCTGATCGGCCGGGCTGAAAACAAGCTGGCGATGATCGACGCTGCGATCCGCCTTGACGATCTGCGCTCGCCGCCCGGCAACCGGCTTGAAGCGCTGAAGAGCGACCGCAAGGGCGCGTGGTCGATCCGGATCAATGACCAATGGCGCGTCTGCTTCATCTGGGATGCTGACGGCGCGCGCGAGGTTGAAATTGTCGATTATCACGATTGAGGTGAAGGAGCCGTCTTGATGTCCGTTTTGAAAGTCGCCGTCCATCCGGGGCGCATCTTGCGGGAGGAATTCATGGAACCCATGAACCTTTCGGCGATCCGACTTGCCCGGCACATCGATGTCCCGCGCACCCGCATCGAGCGGCTTGTGCGCGAAGAAACCGCGATGACTGTCGATACGGCGTCGCGCCTCGCCGCCGCGCTTGGAACCAGCGCCGCGTTCTGGATCAATCTGCAGACCGCCTATGACCTTCGCACGGCTACGCCGGTCAAGGGCATCAAACCCATTCCCGCCCACGCCGGACAAAGCGCCTGAGCCCATATCAGCCCTGCTCCATCACTTTTTTCAGCGCCGCGCCGACGCGCTTTGGTCCTGGAAAATATTCCCATTCGTGCGCATGGGGATAGGGCGTATCATAGCCGGTGACGCGAATGACCGGCGCTTCGAGGTGATGGAAGCACCCCTCCATCACGATCGACATCAGCTCGGCGGAAAATCCGCACGTCTTTGTCGCCTCGACGACGATGACGCAGCGCCCGGTTTTTCTGACCGAGGCTTCGATCGCTTCAAGATCGAGCGGCAAGATGGTGCGAAGGTCGAGAATTTCAGCGTCGATGCCGGTCTCCTCGGCTGCTGCGAGGGCGACATGAACCATCGTCCCGTAAGCGAGAACCGTGACGTCATTACCTGCGCGCATCGTCGCGGCCTTGCCGAGCGGAATTGAATAATAGCCGTCCGGCACTTCGCCGAGGTCATGCTTCTTCCACGGCGTCACCGGCTGATCGTGATGCCCGTCGAACGGCCCGTTATAGAGGCGCTTTGGCTCTAGGAACATCACGGGATCATTGTCTTCGATCGCCGCGATAAGAAGACCCTTCGCGTCATAAGGGTTCGAGGGAATGACCGTCTTCAGGCCGCAGACATGCGCAAACAGCGCTTCCGGGCTCTGGCTATGGGTCTGGCCGCCGAAAATGCCCCCGCCGGTCGGCATCCTCACCGTCATCGGGACGGTGAAATCCCCCGCCGAGCGATAGCGGATGCGCGCAGCTTCCGACGCGAGCTGGTCGTAACCCGGATACACATAATCCGCGAACTGAATTTCAACGCAGGGGCGAAGGCCGTAAGCGGCCATGCCGATCGCCGCGCCGACAATGCCGCTTTCCGATATCGGCGCATCGAAACAGCGCTGGCTGCCGTATTTCTTCTGCAGGCCGTGGGTGCAGCGGAAGACGCCGCCGAAATAGCCGACGTCCTCGCCGAAAACGACGACGTTCGGATCTTTTTCCATGGTGACGTCCATGGCGCTGCGGATGGCTTCGATCATGGTCATGCGTGTCATGATCTATAGCCCCGCTTCCTGACGCTGCCGGATGAGATGAATGGGCGCCTCCGCGTAAACATCCTCGAACATGGTGCCGGCCGGCACATGCGGTCCGTTATGCAAGGTGCCGTGTTCTTCAGCCTGTTTTTGCGCCAGCAGGATTTCGCTTTCGATTTGGGCCTTGGCTTGCGTCTGCCGTTCCTCGGACCATTTCTTGCGGCGGATGAGGTGCTTCTTCAGCCGCTCGATCGGATCGCCGAGCGGCCAGGTCGACGATTCGTCCTTGGGGCGATAGCCGGAGGGATCGTCCGAGGTCGAATGCGCGCCGGCGCGATAGGTGACAAATTCAATGAGCGTCGGCCCGAGATTTTTCCGGGCGCGGTCAATCGCCCATTTGGCGGCGGCGTAGACCGCGAGATAATCGTTGCCGTCAACACGCAAGGAGGGAATGCCGAAGCCGAGCCCGCGCGAGGCGAAGGTCGCCGCATTGCCGCGCGCAATCCCCTGAAACGTCGAAATCGCCCATTGATTGTTGACGACATTGAGAACGACCGGCGCCTTGTAGGTCGAGGCGAAGACGAGCGCCGAGTGGAAATCGTTTTCTGCGGTCGATCCCTCGCCGATCCAGCCCGCCGCGACTTTCGTGTCGCCCTTGATCGCCGACGCCATCGCCCAGCCGACCGCCTGAATGAACTGCGTCGCGAGATTGCCGGAGATGGTGAAATAGCCATCCTCTTTCGAGGAATACATCACCGGCAACTGCCGGCCCTTCATCGGATCAAGCTCGTTCGAGTAGATCTGGTTCATCATTGTGTAGATCGAATACCCGCCGGCGATGAGAAGTCCGTGCTGGCGGTAGGTCGGGAAATTCATGTCGCCCTTCGACATCGCTTTCCGGAAGGCGCACGCGACCGCTTCTTCGCCGAGCGCTTGCATATAGAACGAGGTCTTCCCTTGACGCTGCGCCATGAACATGCGCGCGTCGAAGGCTCTGACCGTCATCATGTGACGCAGGCCCTCGAGCAGCTCCTCGTCGGAGAGCTGCCCCGCCCACGGCCCGACCGCTTCGCCGTCATCGTTCAGCACGCGGATGACTGAATAGGCAAGATCGTGAATATGCAGCGGTTCGACATCGACCGGCGGCATTCTGACAGCGCCCGCTTCCGGGATCAGCATTTCGCCAAAATCGGGATGATCGCCGGGCCGGCATTCAGGTTCGGGCACAAAAAGGCTGAGCGGGCTCTTATCGCCCTTCGCTTTGCTCATGTCTCACTCCCGATTGGCGAGGGGCTTACCCCTTCGCGCCTTTTGAAACGTCTTTCCGTCAGGCTCTAGCCATCAGGAATAAGCTAGGCAATGGCGCCAAAACCATAAGCCGATCATCGCCTTAGCAGGGCGTTTCCCGCTCTGGCGAAAGCTGCGATGTTAGCCTGTCCCAAACCCTTGAAGCGGCGGAAAATCGCGCTGAAGCCTCATTTCTTGGCGCGTTATCGCTGCAAGCCGTTATTTTGCTTTGTAGACCGATTTGGCGGCCGCCGCGCTGACAAATCCGGCCCGCTGATCCGCGCTCAAACTCGCCGGGTCGCGCAGGGCCGGATCGCCCATCCCGCCCCCGCCGGGCGTTTCAACGACAAGGCGTCTTCCTGCGGGAATGATCTCCCGCCCCATGCCGCGCATCACTGTTCCATCGTCAAGGACGGCAGCGCCCTTGCCGCCGGCGCCGCCGCCGTCGCGCCCGCGCGCCGGATGGAGGATGCGATCGAACATTTTGGAAACGGCGAACGCGGCGCCCGTCGCATGTCCGAACTCCAGCGTCTGGCCAAGGCCGCCGCGCAAGGCCCCGGCCCCGCCCGAATCCGTGCGGTATTCTTTTTTCCAGATGACGATGGGCGCCGCCGCTTCGTTGATTTCAACGGGAGTATTGCGCACGCCCGACGGAAACGCGGTGCACGAGAGCCCGTCCTTGCCGGGCCGCGCGCCGGCGCCTCCGGTGTAAAACGGATTGACGATGAATTCCTCGCCGCCGCCGACGCCGCCCCCGCCCAGCAAGACGGGCAGATAAAGACACGAGGCGCCTTCCGCCGGCGTCCGGTCGGGGATCGCCTTCGACAACGCGCCGAGAACGACATCCGGGAGCATCTGCCCGACCGTGTGGCGCGCCGACACGGCGCTGGGGCGCGGCGCATTGAGGATTGCTCCCTCCGGCGCCGTCACGCGCACAACGCCGAGCGATCCCGCATTGTTCGGAACCATGTTGCCGATAACGCAGCGAACGCCGAACGAGGCGTAGGCTTGCGTATAGGTAAGCGGCACATTGATCCCGTGCGCCGAGACGGGCGACGTTCCCGTAAAATCGACATCGACGCCGGTCTCACTCACCGTCACTGCGGCGACAAGATCGATCGGCTCGTCATAGCCGTCGATGCGCATCGCGTAGTCATAACGGCCGAACGGCACGCGCCTTACTTCCTCCAGCATGGCGGAGCGCGAATTCTCGATGATCATCGCGCCGACATCGTCGAGCCCGTCGAGGCCGAATTCATCGAGCGTTTCGAGAAGCCGGGCGAGGCCCGCTTCATTGCAGGCGGCGAGTGAATAAAGATCGCCCTCCGCCGCTTGCGGATCTCGCACATTGGCGCGGATCAGCTCGATCAACGTCGCGTTCGGCTCGCCCTGACGGAAAAGGTGCGAGATCGGAACCAGAATTCCTTCCTCGAACACCTGCCGCGCATCGGGTCCAAAGCCTAGCCCGCCGACATCGGCAATGTGCGAGGTCGCGGCAAACAGCGCGACGGCTTTTCCGTTTTTGAAAACCGGCGTCACCACGGTGAAATCGTTGAGGTGTCCTGTTCCCTCCCACGGATCGTTGGTCAGCAACACGTCGCCGGGATTAAGCGCTGCTACCGGAAATTTCTGGAGGAAAAACCCGACGCTCGCCGCCATCGCGTTGACATGGCCCGGCGTTCCCGTCACCGCCTGCGCCAGCATTCGCCCTTTGGTGTCGAAGACGCCGGCCGAGAGATCGCCCGCTTCGCGCACCGTCGCCGAGAACGCGGTCCGCATCAGCGTTTGCGCCTGCTCCTCGACGATCGCGATGAGGCGCGACCACAAAAGCTGGAGCCGGATATGGTCGGCGGCGCTCATGCTTTCGCCTTTCGCGTCAGGATAATGTTGCGCGCGTCGTCAATCGCCGCGTCGAAGCTCGCGGTCACCAGCGTCGTCGTCTGCGCCTCAATGATGAGCGAGGGCCCCGAAACGCGGGCGCCGGGCGCGAGCCCGGCGCGATCGTGCACGCCGTAGGAAAGGCGCCTCGCCGATCCCGCATCGAAAACGTCGCGCGATCTCGAAGCGCGCGCGTCAAAACGCGCCTCAGAGGCGCCGACGCGTTCCAGCGGGCGCGAAGGCGCCGCCACCCTAAGCGACCAGCTCAACACTTCGATCGCCATCTCCGGAATGATCCGCCCATAGAGGGCGCGATAGGCGTGTTCGAAGGCGGTTTTTAACTCAGAGTTTGTCATCCCGGACGCGCCGAAGGCGCGATCCGGGACCTTGTGCGGTTGGGCGCTTCGTGTCGCACGAGATCCCGGATCGCCGCTGCGCGGCGTCCGGGATGACGCAACAACGGAAACAGGAACCGCGATCTCATAGCCTTGCCCGACATAGCGCATGAACGCCGTGCGGGTTTCGGTCAGAGCCGCCGCCGGTTCGGCGGCGCGCACGACGCCCTCCGCTTCTTGCCGCAGCTGCGCGAACATCGCCGCGATTTTCTCGCTGTCGAGCGCGTCGAGCCGCATCGGCAGGCTGCGGACGATTTCGTAGGAGGCGGGCGCCAAAAGAAATCCTATCGCCGACCCGACGCCGGCGCCTTCTGGAATAACGACGCGGTCAAGGCCGAGCTTTTCAGCAAGGCGCGCCGCATGGAGCGGCGCGGCGCCCCCGAACGCGATCATCGTGCGGCGGCGAATGTCCTTGCCCTGTTCGACCGCGTGAGCGCGCGCCGCGCTCGCCATGCTTTCATCGACGACTTCACTGACGCCGAAAGCGGAGGCTTCGGCATTGAGGCCGAGCGCAGTCCCAATCTCACCCGTCAGCGCGATCGACGCGGCATTGCCCTCTAATGAAATAGAGCCGCCGGCGAAGTTTTCAGGAATAATCCGCCCCAAGACATAATCGGCGTCGGTGACGGTCGGCTTAGAGCCCCCGCGCCCGTAACAGGCGGGGCCGGGATCGGCGCCGGCGCTTTCCGGGCCAACCTCGATGCGCTTCAAGCTGTCGACATGCGCGATCGATCCGCCGCCGGCGCCGATTTCGACCAGCTCGATCACCGGTATCCGGACCGGCATGCCGGAGCCTTTTTTGAATCGATAAGAACGATCGACTTCAAAAACGCGCGCCGTTGACGGTTCGAAATCGTCTATAAGGCACATTTTGGCGGTCGTGCCGCCCATATCGAACGATAAAAGCTCTGCAATATCGAGCCGTCGCGCGATTGACGCGGCAAGGACCGCGCCGCCGGCGGGTCCTGATTCAACGAGCCGGATTGGATATTTCGCCGCCGTCTCGACCGTGCAGAGACCGCCGCCGGACGTCACCAGCAGAAACGGGCATTGAAAGCCGCGCTCAGCGAAAGCCGCTTCCAGCGCGCGCAGATACCGCTCCATCAGCGGGCGGACATACGCGTTGGCGACCGTCGTCGTCTGACGCTCATATTCGCGAATTTCCGGCGCGACTTCCGCGCTGATCGAAATCGAGAGATGCGGCAGCGCCTTGGAAATGATTTCAGCCGCGCGCCGTTCATGCGACGGGTTGGCGTAGGAATGGAGAAATCCGATGGCGAGACTTTCGACTTTTTCCTCTTTCAACGCCGGAACCAGCGCCGCGACGCTTCGCTCATCGAGCGCGATCAGCGCCTCGCCCTTCGCATTCAATCTTTCACGCACCGGCAAGCGCAGCCATCTAGGAACCAACGGCGGGGGCCGGTCGATCATCACGTCATATTGTTCGAAGCGGTTCTCATACGCCATCTCAAGAGCGTCGCGATGCCCCTCGCTCGTCAGCAGCGCGGTCCGCGCGCCGCGCTTTTCGATCAGCGCATTGGTCGCGAGCGTCGTGCCGTGGATGATGACGCCAATATCGCCCGGCGCGAGCGCGGCCAGCGACAAAGCCTCCCCGACAGCGCGGATGACGCCTTCTTCGGGCGCCGACGGCGTTGTCAGCGTCTTTGCGGTGACGAGCGCTCCGCCCGCTTTTTCGAGCGCGACATCGGTAAACGTGCCGCCGATATCGACAGCGAGCCGCGCCTTGGTCTTAACGCTCATCGACGGGAACGGTGTAATTGAGCGCCGCCCGGCCGCCGTCGGCGAAAATCGTTTGCCCGGTGATGTAGCTCGCCATCTCGCTCGCGAGGAAGAGCGCGATCGAGGCGATCTCCGACGCGTCGCCGACGCGGCCCAACGGCGTCCTCGACAAAATCTTCCGGCGTCCGGCATCGTCCGCCATGACGCTCTTTAAAAGGTCGGTCATGATCGAGCCGGGGCCGATCGCATTGACGCGAATGCCGTGCGGCGCAAGGCCGAGCGCGGCCGCTTTCGTCAATTGCTGCACGCCGCCTTTCGAGGCCACATAAGCGAGCTGGTTCGGGATCGCGAGTTCGGCGTTGAGCGACGACATGTTGACGATCGAGCCTTGAATAGTTCTGTCGATCATCGCGCGCGCCGCCATCTGCGTCAGCACGAAATAAGCGCGCAGATTGATATCCATGACGCGGTCCCATTCGGCCGGATCGAGATCGAGGATCGTCCCCGGCGAGACGACGCCCGCATTGTTGACGAGAACGTCGATCCGCCCGAATTCGTCGAGCGCGCGCAGGATCAGCGCCTCGCAATCGGCCTGGCTCGCGACATTGCAGGCGTGCGGAATGCACTGCGCCTTGACATCGATCATGATGAGATCGGCGGCGTCGCGATTTTTCGCTTCATTGACGTCGGCCATGACAACGCCGGCGCCCGCCGCCGCGAAGGCGCGCGCGCAGGCAGCGCCAATCCCCGACGCAGCGCCGGTGACGATGACGGCCTTGCCCGAAAAATCGAGCGGGTTTTCCGTTTTGCGTGTCATCCGACCGTTCTAGCCCGCCCCGCCGCCGGAGGGAACCAGGGGCTTACGGCGCCCTAATGGACAATTCGATGAAGGAACTCACCCGCCGACGAGTAATCGTACCGGTCATACGCCCGGCGGCGATAGGTCAGCACCGACCCGACGCCGATGCCGAGGTCTATCGCAATCGCCGCAGCGGACCAGCCGGCGATCGTCCGGGCGCAAACCTGCCGCTCGCGCATGGTAAGTTCGCCATAGGCGCTTCCAAGCCGCGCCTCTATCCTCACGGCAAGCGATTCTTCATCGCCCTCATGCGTTTCGGCTACTTGCGATAGAGACGGCATCGCAATCGCCGCCAGTTCTTCCAACCTCTCGAACAGGTCGGCGCCGACCGGCTGGCGAAGATAGAAATTGCACATGATGCGGCCTGCGCCCGCCGCTTGCTCGAAGCAGATTTTCTGCCGCAATTTCGGCCGGTCAAAACAGAATTCCCGATAATCCGATCGCTTGATGTCGTCAGCGCTCAGCACGTAGGAAGAAATAGCGGCCGCGCCGCCAGAAGACCTCATCCCTTCGATCGGGTCGTCGCGATAATACTCCTTCGCATATCGAAAGGTCCGCTCCTGCGCGGAGCCGAGAATGCTGGCCGAGCCCAGAATTTTCGGCGCACGGTTGCGCACCGAAAGAAACGAGAAAACTTCATCTACCGGCGCGAGGTGTCTTGAAAGAGATAATATGCGATCGACCGTCGATCCGGAGATCTTCCCGCCTGCGGCGCCTGCCTCAACCATCGCGCGTTCTCCTTATCCCTCGCCGCCGGAAAGGCTCCCTCAACCGGCCGCGTCTTCAGATCTGTAGACAGCCTAGCACGGCGGCGATGGATATGGTCCTATATTT
>JBBTJH010000195.1:9550-11222 GCA_038059555.1 Pseudomonadota bacterium
ATTTACACGCGACCGCAGGAGACGCCTTGCCATGGCAAAACCCTTCGCCTCTTCCGCCGACACGGCGCCGAAGCAGTAAAAGCTCGATATTTTGGCGGAGGGCGTCTACGCCCTCACCGCCGAGGGCGACCCGAATGTGGGCGCGATCGAGGGCGAGGACTTCCTCGTCTGCTTCGAGGCGCGAGCGACGCCTGCGGCCGCCCGCGACTGGCTGAAGAAACTTCGCGAGCATACGAAAAAGCCGGTCAAATACCTGGTGCTGACGCACTATCACGCCGTGCGCGTTCTCGGCGCTAGCGCCTTTGACGCCGAGCACATCATCGCCAGCGATACGACGCGCAAACTCATCGACGAACGCGGCAAGGAAGACTGGGCGTCGGAATACGGGCGGATGCCGCGCCTCTTCAAGGAAGCGGATGGAATTCCCGGCCTCACCTTTCCGACGCAAACTTTCGCCGACAAGTTCGAGATCCCGCTCGGCGGCGATCGCGGAAAAATCGAGCTTCAATTCTGCGGGCGCGGGCATACGGCGGGCGATATCGTCGCCTGGCACGCCAAGACGAAAACTTTGTTCGCGGGCGATCTCGTCGAGGCGGAAGCCGCGCTCTACACGGGCGACGCATTCCACATGGATTGGGCCGCCGGAACGCTCGACAAGGTGAAGGCCTTTCGCGCCGAAAACCTGATCGGCGGGCGCGGCGCGGTTGCGCGGGGAAGCATGGCCTGCGACGCGGCGGTCGAACAGACGCGCGAATTCCTGAAAGTAATGATCCGCGAAGTCGGCGCGGCGCATAAGCGCGGCGGCACGCTGAAAGACGCCTTCGAGGCGACGCACAAGGCGCTCGCGCCGAAATTCGGGCGTTGGCCGATTTTTGAGCATTGCCTTCCCTTCGACGTGCAGCGCCTGTGGGACGAATTCGACGGCATCGACTGGCCGCGCATCTGGACGATGGACCGCGACCGCGAAGTCTGGGCGCAGCTGCAGGGGTAAGGACGATGACAAGACCTGCCGGCATTCCCGTCTGGAAAGATCTCGGCGTCACGCCGGCGCCGCCCGCCGGTACGATTGAAGAGGCGCCGATCGTCATTGCCGGCGGCGGCCCGGTCGGCCTCGCCATGGCGCTCGATCTCGGGCGGCGCGGGCATAAAGTGATCGTCGTTACGCGCTGGGATTTCTTGCCGGCCTATTCAAAAGCGATCTGCTGGTCGAAGCGCTCGCTCGATATTCTGGACCGGCTCGGCGTCGGGCAAAAGCTCGTCGACAAGGGCGTCATTTGGAATGTCGGCAAAGTGTTTCGCGGCGACAGCAAGTCGCCGGTTTATGAATTCGACATGCTGGCCGTCAAAAACCAGAAGCGGCCGGGCTTCATCAACCTCCAGCAATATTACGCCGAAGAGTATCTCTACGATGCGGCGAAGGCGCAGCCGACGATCGACTTTCGATCCGGGCATGAAATCACCAATGTCACGCCGGAGAGGGACGGCGCGCTCATCGAAATATCGTGCGGCGGCGCCGGATACAAAATCAGAACGGACTGGCTGATCGCCTGCGACGGCAACAAATCTTCCGTGCGCGAGATGATGGGGCTCGATTTCGACGGCCGCGTCTTTGAAGACAATTTTCTCATCGCCGACATCACGATGAAAGAAGAGCGCCCGTCGGAGCGCTGGT
>JBBTJH010000196.1:0-6220 GCA_038059555.1 Pseudomonadota bacterium
GACCGGGTTTGGCGCTTGAGCGGCGAGCGGATGGCCGGCGGGCCGCGGCGCAGCTATGGGTGGGGGAAGCGGCGGAAGCGAATGTTGCACCGGCGGCATCGCCATCCGGGCGGCGACCGGCGCGGGCGCGGGCTCTCTTTCAGCGACCTGCGGCTCAGCCGCCTGAGCGGACTCGCGCCACGGTTTCGAGACGGCGACGGTCGTCGCGCGCTGTTGGTATCCGTGAACATCGCGCGGCATCGCTTCGATGCCGGTCGCGACGACCGACACGCGAACGCGGCCTTCAAGTTCCTGATTGAAGGTCGAGCCGACGATGATGTTAGCATCAGGATCGACTTCCGCGCGAATGCGGTTTGCGGCTTCGTCGACCTCGAAGAGTTTCATATCCATCGAGCCGGTGATGTTGATGAGGACGCCCTTGGCGCCCTTCATCGAGACTTCATCGAGGAGCGGGTTGGAGATTGCAGCTTCCGCCGCTTCAATCGCGCGCTTGTCGCCCGAAGCCTCGCCCGTTCCCATCATCGCCTTGCCCATTTCGCGCATGACGGTGCGAACGTCGTTAAAGTCGAGATTGATAAGGCCCGGCATGACCATCAGATCGGTGATGCCTCTGACGCCCGAATGCAGAACCTGATCGGCGAGCGCGAACGCTTCCGCGAAGGTCGTGCGCTCATTGGCGATCGAAAAAAGATTCTGGTTCGGAATGATCAGCAGCGTATCGACATGCTGTTGCAGCGCCTCAATGCCGGCGAGCGCGATTTTCATCCGCCGCGCGCCTTCAAAATGAAAGGGCTTGGTGACGACGCCGACGGTGAGGATGTCGCGATCCTTCGCCGCTTTGGCGATGACGGGCGCGGCGCCGGTGCCGGTTCCGCCGCCCATGCCGGCGGTGATGAAGAGCATGTGCGAATTGCCGACCTGCTCCAGAATTTCGTCGAGCGTTTCTTCAGCGGCCGCCCGTCCGATTTCCGGCAGCGATCCGGCGCCGAGACCTTGCGTCGTGTGGGCGCCGAGCTGGATCCGCCGCGTCGCCTTCGAAAGGCCGAGCGCTTGCGCGTCCGTGTTGGCGACGACAAAGTCGACGCCCTCAAGGCCGCTGTCGACCATGTTGTTGACTGCGTTGCCGCCCGCCCCGCCGACGCCGATTACCGAAATACGCGGCTTCAATTCTGTCAGTTCCGGCACGCTGAGATTTAGTGGCATCGTCGGCTCCGCCCCACATGGTTAAGGTGATGTTAAAGAATCCTTTAGAACCCTTACCAAAAGGTTAACGCCGCCTTGCGGAAGCTCGCCCCGATCGGTTCGAAAGAGCTCAAAGACCCTGGATTTTTCTCAGACTGTTCGCGCGCGCTGTCACCTCGTAACTGGGGGACGGACGGACGAATTCTCAAATTTTTTTTGAGTTAGAAATTTGACCGCAGCCAGGCGCCGACATTTCCGAAGACGCCGCCGATCGCGCGCGGCCCGGTGATTGCGCCGCCGGCGCCGGCGCGGAGCCTTAGGGCGCCCCGGCCGGAGGGCGCGCGCATCTGCGCGGCCGCTTGAATAACTCCAACGGCCGCTGCGAATTGCGGGGCGGTCGCGGTTTCGGGCGCGCCGGCAAGCGGCGCCGGGCGGCCGAGCCGCGTTTTGACGCCGATGACGCGTTCAGCCGATTCACGGGCGCCGACGATCAAACTGCCGCCGCCGGTCAAGACGGCTCTTCTGATGGCGCGCCTTGCCGAGACCGATTGCGGCAAGGCCGCGAGCGTCAGTTCCAGAATTTCTTCAAATCGCGGCGCGATCACCTGGGCGAGTTCGGCGCGCGAGTGACGCGAGACTTCATTTTCGTCGCCGAGCTGCGGAAAATCGACAAGACGGTGTTCGTCGCCGGCGCCGGTGAGGACCGAACCGTAAAGCGTCTTTAGCCGCTCCGCCTTGGCGATCGGAGAGCCGAAAATCTGGGCGATGTCGCGTGTGATGTGATCGCCGCCGACCGCAATGCCGCCGCAGGCGAGCAAGGCGCCGCGCTCGTAGAGGGCAAAATCGGTCGATTTCGCGCCGATATCGAGCATAATAACGCCAAGCTCTTTTTCGTCGTCGATCAGCACCGAATCAGCTGCAGCGCTCGGGCCGGCGATCAGCCCTTCAACTTCAAGGCCTGACCGGCTCACCAGCGCTTCGATATTTTCCGCGTAGGAATCGCGAACGCTGAGCCCGAGCATTTCGGCGCCGAGCACCCCGCCGGTAAGGCCGATCGGATCGTCCGCCGGTTCGCCGTCAACGAGAAATCTGATTTTCGAGGCGTAAAGAGGCGTCGCGCCTTCAGGGGCGGCCGCGGCCGAGCCTTGCGCGAGGCATTCGTCGACATCGTCTTGCGTGACGACGCCGCCGGAAATGTCGAGATCGACAGCGATTCGCCGGCTGCCGAGCGAGCGCCCGCTGGCTGCGACATAAACCCGCTTGATGCGCTCGCCGGCCATTCGCTCGGCCGCTTCAACCGCCGCGCGCAAGGAGGCTTCGACATCGGGGCGCTTGTCGCGGCAGACGCCGCCATGCTGCCCGACGCCAAGGACGTCCGGTTCCACCTCGCCGTTGAATACGGGGGTCAGCTGGGCGATGACGCAGGCGACTTTCGACCCGCCTATGTCGATGGCGGCGACAAGGCCGCGATCCCGCGCCGGTCTTAGCTGTTTCGCCATCACTCAATTCCGTCGGGTAACACGATTACTGAACGCCGCAGCTGAGGCGGCGGCCACTCAAGCGATACTCTCAATTCGGCGCAGGGCTAAGCTCGTCGCGCTTCTTCACCACCATGCGCTCCGGGTCGCGAAGATCGATATATTTGATCGGCTGGTCAAGCGTTTGCTGCGCGGCTTGCAACAGCTCGAGATCGGCCAGCGCGCTTTCAAAATTTTCTTCCGGCAGCCTGATTTCAACCTGGTTATGAAGGCGCATGTCCCAGCGTCGCTCGCCGACCCTCACCAGCGCGTAGATGCGCTTTTGCAATTCTTCCTTGCCGGCGAGCGCCTTCAAGATGCCGCCCGCCGCTTCCGGCGCCCCGGCGCCGACGATGAGCGGACGATTGGCGTATTCGCCGGCGTCAACTTCCCGGATGATCGCGCCGGAATCGTCGATAAGATAGAGAACGCCTTTGAGCTGCCACACCGCCGCAGGCTCGCGCTCGCGCACCGAGACGGAAATCGTGTCGGGCAACAACCTCGTCACCGCCGCCGATCTGATCCAGCCGAGTTCCTCGATCCGCGACCGCGCTTCATCAAGCGACAAATGAACGATCGAAGCGCCGAGCACGGGGCCGAGCGCCTCCGTGATTTCCTCATGCGCCGTCTGATGCGCGCCGCGCAGCGTCACCCGCTTCACTTCGAGCCCTGCGGCGACCGCCGTCGCATTCGCCATGTGATTGACGGAGCGGCCGACCATCGCGAAATATCCGCCCGCCCACAATACCAGCCCGACGAGCCCAAGAAGCACGATCGAGCCAGCGATGCCGGCGACCGTATATTCTTCAAAAATCGTGACGATACGCTCGATCGGTGACGGCGCCTTTTTCCTGGAGGCGGTTTTTTTCTTTACCGCTGGCATGAGGCATCCTCCACAATCCACTGACAAAGTTCAGGAAATGAAATGCCGAGATGGTTCGCCTGTTCGGGAACGAGCGAGGTGCCGGTCATTCCCGGCTGAGTATTTACTTCAAGAAAATAGACCTGCTCGCCTTTGAGGCTCTCGTCATAACGGAAGTCGGAGCGCGAAACGCCCCGGCACCCAAGAGCTTGATGGGCTTTCAAGGCGCGCTCCATGCAGAGCCGCGAGACGGCGTCCGGCACGGCGGCCGGCAAGACGTGCATCGATCCGCCCGGCGCATATTTGGCTTCGTAGTCGTAGAAAGCGAGGTTCGTGGTGATCTCGGTGACGCAGAGCGCCCGGTCGCCCATGACGGCGACAGTCAGCTCGCGCCCCGCGATGAATTTCTCGACCAGCACCTCGTCGCCGAGCGCCCATTTGTCGCTGGTGAGTTCAGCCGGCGGACGATTGTCGCCCTTGCGGATAATGAAAACGCCGACTGAAGAACCTTGCGCATTCGGCTTGATGACATAGGGCGCTTCCATCGCATGGCCGCCCGCCGCCTCAAACCGCGACATCACCTTGCCTTGCGGCGAAGGAACTCCGGCGTCTTCAAGAACCAGTTTCGTGCGCTGCTTGTCCATCGCAAGCGACGAAGCGAGGACGCCCGAATGCGTGTAGGGAATTCCCATCACTTCAAGGAGACCTTGAACGCACCCGTCCTCGCCCCATTGGCCATGCAGCGCGTTAAAGACGGCGTCCGGTTTGGCGGCGACGAGTTGCTCGAAGAGATTCCTTCCCGCGTCGATCTCAACAACGTCATAGCCTTTTGAGCGCAGCGCCTTGGCGCAAGCCGCACCCGAATTCAGCGAGACTTCGCGCTCCGGCGACCAGCCGCCCTTGAGAACTGCAATGCGTTTGAACTTCACCCTACCTCTCCGATTCGCTTGATTTCCCAGCGCAACTCAACCCCGGTCTTGTTAAGAACCTCTTTACGAAGCCCTTCGACGAGGGCTTCGATGTCGGTCGCCGTCGCCTTGCCGCGATTGACCATGAAATTGCAATGCTGCTCGGAGCATTGCGCATCGCCGACCATCCGGCCGCGACCGCCGACCTCGTCGATCAGCTGCCAGGCTTTACGGCCGCCGGATTTGTCAGGATCGGGATTAGCGAAGGTCGAGCCGCCGGTTTTCTCGCGGATCGGCTGGCTCTTCTCCCGCCGCTCCATGATCGCCTTCATGCGGGCGTCGATGGCGGCTGGATCGTCCTTGCGGCCTTCGAACGTCGCCTCGGTGAAAATGAGTCCCTCGCCCGCGCCGCAATGGCGGTAGGAGAATTTCATGTCGGCGTTTTTGAAAACATGCCGCTTGCCGCTGCGGTCATAGGCGACGGCCTCGACAAGAACGTCTTTGGTTTCCTGCTCGTAGGCGCCGGCGTTCATGGCGAGCGCGCCGCCGATCGTTCCCGGGACGCCGCGATAGAATTCCAACCCCGCAACGCCGGCGCGCGCCGCCTGACGCGCGACTTGCGCATCGAGCGCGGCCGCGCCCGCCGTCACGCGCGTTCCCTCGATAGCGATTTTTGCAAAGGGCGCGCCGAGCCGCACCACGACGCCCCTGACCCCGCCGTCGCGCACGAGAAGATTGGAGCCGACGCCGACCGGATAAACCGGAATTTTTTTTGGCGTTTTGTTGAGAAACGCGCTGAGGTCGTCTTCGTCTTCGGGCGCGAACAGCACGTCCGCCGGACCGCCAACGCGAAACCACGTGATCGCCGACATGTCGGCACGCTCGACATAGCGTCCGCGAACGGGAGGGAGATCTGAAATGGAAGCGGGAGGCTTCATTTTTTCAGCGCCGCGGTCGCGCGCTCATATTCAATCCAGGGAACATTCGCCGGATCGGTCTCTTTACGTGTGAGGTAACAGTACGATGTATAATTCTTCTGATTATACGAATTTGCAAATACTCGATACCTTTCGCCTTTGACGAATGTCACCCCACAATTGGCGCCGTGCCCTTCATTTTCCTTGTGCCTCACGTAAACGTACGATTTCGTGTCGCTCCCTTCTCGGCGAGCAACGCCTTTGACGGATGAGATGACCAGAAATTTCGTGGATGTGTAGATCTCTATCCAACCATCCTCCCAAACGGGAATCGAATGCCCGCCCAAGGCGTTTCCAAGAAAAACGACGTCATTCCGCTCAATATGCTCCTCGACTGTTTCAGGAAAAGGCCTGCAGGAACATGCGGAAGCGTATGTCGGCGCGAGCAACGCTAAAGCGAATGCAAACGCTAACCGGGCGCTCATGATGATTTTCCCGTCTTCGCCAAAGCATCCGCCAATCCGTTCGCATATTTCGTAATATCCCCGGCGCCGAGCATGACGACGTAATCGCCTTTCTCCGCGATCGCGGCGATGAGCTTCGGCAAATCGTCGAATGATTTGAGGGCGCGCACGTCTCTGTGCCCTTGGGCGGCGGCGCCGGCGACGAAGGCTTCCTGGCTGACGCCCTCGATCGGCGCTTCGCCGGCGGCATAAACATCCGTCACGAAGGCGACATCCGCTTCATTGAGGCAGGAGCAGAACTGATCCATCAAATCGCGCAGGCGGATGTGCGAGCTGAAAATATCTCCTTCGAAGGCGGCGTCTCCAAATT
>JBBTJH010000197.1:0-6632 GCA_038059555.1 Pseudomonadota bacterium
GCGAACCAGGCCGCGTCCTGACAGACGAGCACTGTCGTCATGCCGAGCGCGTGCGCGGCTTCAAGATTATGCGCGAGGTCTTCAAACATCGCCGACGCGCGCGGGCGAACTCTCGTCGCCGCGATGAATTTTTCATAGGTTTTGAGATGCGGCTTTGGCGTCCACTCCGCCGCGCGTATGTCGAAAATATCGTCGAAAAGCCCGTCAAGGCCGATCCTCGCCAGAGTCTTTTCCGCATGCGCGACGGAGCCGTTGGTGAAGATATGGCGCCGGCCCGGCAGCGCTTCGATCGCGCGGCGCAGCGCCGGATTTTCCGGCACCACCGAATGATCGATGTCGTGGACATGAGCGAGGAAGTCGTCCGGCGCGACATCGTGCTCGGCCATCAGCCCCGCGAGCGTCGTTCCGTATTTGACGTAAAAATGTTTCTGGAGCCGGCGCGCTTCCGCATTCTCGACGCCGAGCCTGTCGCGAATGAAATCGGCCATGCGAATGTCGATCTGCGCGAACAGGCGGCACTCCGCCGGATAAAGCGTGTTGTCGAGATCGAAGACCCAGTTTTCGACGTGTCTTAAATCCGCCATGCGCTATTGCGCCGGCGCATCGCTTGCGGGCGTCTCGCTCGCCGGCGCGGCGCTTGGGGGCGCGACAAAAGCGTCGGCGGTGAAATCGAACGTCGACGAATTGACGCCGCCGATCTCAACTCGCTTGAAGATCGCTTCATCAAGCTCCTGATCGGCGCAGGTCGTGTCGGTCGACGAGGTGAAACGCACCGCGTTGATGCAGAACGACTTGTCGCCGCCCGCGAGCCGGCGCTCGCCGCGCTGATCCTCGATGACGCCGTAAACGTAATAATGATCGGCGGTAAGGCCGCCTTTGATGACCTTGGCGCAATCGGCCGGTTCAAGCTTCCACCAGCCGCGCGATTGATAGCGGCTCTCGCCTTCCGGCTCAGCGAGCGCGGCCCACACCGGCTGATCCGCCTTGTTGCAGAAGAAGAGGCCGAGCTTTGCCTCGCGCGCGTTCGTCTCCTCGATCATCGCGTCGATCGTCGCGTCGTCGATGACGGGTCCCTCGCCGACGCCTTTTTCCTTGCGATAGATCGCAAGCAAGCGCTGCGTGTCGCGGCCGAGCGATCCGTCGATGCGCGAATTGGCGAGGCCAAGATCGTTGAGCAGACGCTGCACGCCGGCGACCTCGGCGCTGTAGACGGTGTAATTCGCCGCTTCCGCGAAATCGGTCTGCCAGTTGCCGTTGGCGGCGGGCGTCACTTCGACATCGAAGAAACTGCGCTGGCGCGCCGGATCCTCGCGGCAGACTTCCTGATTGCGCAGATTGAAAAAGCCGTTGTTCTCAACGCAGAGCGGCGTGTCGCCGGACCATGCGCGAAGGGGGCCCTTGTGGCCGGGGATTGCTTCCGCATAAACGAAATAGCGACCGGGGTTGGTCGGCTCGGTCAGCACGACCTTGCATTGCCCGGGGCGCAGGCGCCACCATCCGCGCGTCGCGAGCCGGTCGCCATCGACATAGCCGATCGACGCGGAAAGCGCGTAGCTCGTTTTGTTGCAAAGGCTGTATTTGGCGTTCGCCTCAGTTGATAAGGCAAAGCTCGCCCCGATGATTGACGCCAGGAACAGGAAAATACGCATCACGACGCCGCGCCCTTCGATAACACGCGCCGCGGATAGGGCGGCGCTGCGTAATTCAGCCGAAATGGGCCCGGGGATCAAGCTTGACCGATAAGCGCGCCGATCAGGGCCTCGAAAACGCCGCGCCGCCGGAGGGCGGGCGGCGGGTGAAGGTTCTCTTTCCGCTGCCGCTGGGCAAGGCTTACGACTATTTGGCGCCGTTCGACGTCGTCCATGGAAGCTGGGTCGAGGCCCCGTTTGGCGGCAAGCGCGTGATCGGCGTCGTCTGGCCGGGGGAGGCGGACGACGTACCAGCCGCCAAGCTGAAATCCCTGACCCGGCTTTTGCCTGCCGAGCCTTTGGCGCCGGCGGTCGCCGATTTTGTCGCCTGGGTCGCCGGCTACACCATGTTTCCGCTCGGCGCCGCCCTGCGGCTCGTGATGCGCTCGGGCGAGGCGCTCGAGCCGCCGGCGGGCGCCGCCGCCTATCAGCCGACCGGCCTCGAGCCGCCGCGCCCGACCGAAGCTCGCAAAGCCGCGCTTGCGGCCTTTGACGGCGCGCCGCTCAGCGTGCGCGAAATCACCGAACGCTCGGGCGCCAGCGACGCGGTCATTCGAGGGCTCGTGAAGGCCGGCGCTTTAAGTTCCGTCTGCGTCGATCCCGACCCGCCGTTCGGCACGCCCGATCCTGAACGCGCCGGCATGAGCCTTTCCGCCGATCAACGCTTTGCCGCCGACGCGCTCTGCCGGGCGATCGCGGGCTCCGGCGTCACATTGCTCGACGGCGTCACGGGGTCCGGCAAGACGGAAGTTTATCTCGAAGCCGCGGCCGAGGCGTTGCGGCGAGATCCAAAGGCGCAGGTCCTGATCATGCTGCCGGAGATTTCGCTGACCTTGCCGTTTTTAAAACGCGTTGCGGCGCGCTTTGGCGCCGAGCCGGCGGCGTGGCATTCAGATCTCACCGGCGCGGCGCGGCGGCGCGTCTTCCGGCGCGTCAATGACGGCGGAGCGCGCCTCGTCGTCGGCGCGCGCTCCGCGCTTTTTCTCCCCTATAGAAACCTTAAGCTGATCATCGTCGATGAAGAGCACGAAGGCGCCTATAAACAAGAAGACGGCGTCATCTATCAGGCGCGCGACATGGCGGTCGCTCGCGGGTCTCGCGGCGGGTTTCCGGTCATTCTCGCGTCAGCGACGCCGTCGCTTGAGAGCGTCGTCAATGTTGAGCAGGGGCGATACTCTCTCGTGCGGCTGCCGTCGCGCTTTGGCGCGGCGCGCTTGCCGAAAATCTCGCTGATCGACATGCGCCATGCGGGTCCCGAAGAAGGGCGCTGGCTGTCGCCGGCTCTTGTCGACGCCGTGACGAAAAGGCTCGTCAATCGCGAACAATCGCTGCTGTTCATCAATCGCCGCGGATACGCGCCGCTCACCTTGTGCCGCAAATGCGGGCACCGGATGAAGTCGCCGACTTCGGACGCGTGGCTCGTCGAACACCGGTTTGAAAACAGGCTGGTCTGTCATCACACCGGTTTTTCGATGCCCAAACCCTCAGCTTGCCCAGCGTGCAAGGCCGTCAATTCGCTCGCCGCCTGCGGCCCGGGCGTCGAGCGCGTCGCGGAAGAAGCGCGTGAGCGCTGGCCGCAAGCGCGCCACGCGACGCTCTCCTCCGACACGATCCAGTCGCCCGCGCACATGCGCGGCGTCCTCGATGCGATGGAAAGCGGCGCGATCGACATGCTTGTCGCAACGCAAGTTGTAGCGAAGGGCCACCATTTTCCGAAGCTGACGTTGGTCGGCGTTGTTGACGCCGATATGGGGCTTGCCGGCGGCGATCTGCGCGCGGCGGAGCGCACCTATCAAATGCTCGCGCAAGTCGCCGGCCGCGCCGGGCGCGAAGAACGCCCGGGCGAAGCGATGCTGCAAACCTATCTGCCAGAGGCCTCCGTCTTCAGCGCGCTGAAGAATTCAGACCGCGACGCTTTCCTTGAAGCGGAAGCGGCAGGGCGCGCGGAACTTGGCTTTCCGCCTTATGGGCGCCTAGCGGCGGTGATGCTGCGGTCAACCGACGAAATGCGCCTTAAGGAAACTGCAAACGCGCATCGCGCGGCTCTCATCGCCGCCGACGGCGTCGTCGTCTGGGGGCCGGCGCCGGCGCCGATCTATCGCCTGCGCGGCGAGGCGCGCATCCGGTTTCTTGTAAAGACGCGGCGCGACGTCAATCTTCAGGCGTTCATCGGCGCGTGGCTCGCCCGAACGAAATTGCCAGGCGCAGTTCGCCGGACAGTCGATATCGATCCCTACAGCTTTGTGTGAAAACGCCGCCCCGAAGGGCGGCGTTTATTGCGAGGTTGCGCGCGGGATCAGTTGACGGTGACTGAAACCGTCGCCCGGGAAACGATGCCTTGGCGGTTGCGCACCCAGTAGGTGAATTGGTCCGTGCCCCTGAAGTCCGGGAAGGGCGTGTATTCAAATGCGCCGTTCAAACGCTGGTATACGTTGCCATTGCGTGCGTGCGTGTAGCCTGAGGGAAGCAATACGCCGTCATTGGTCGTGTCGTTCGCCGTCGCCGAAATCACCACCATGCTGTTAGCTGACGTTTGGACAAAATCATTGCTTGCAGTCGGCGGGGTCTGGATTGCGGTCAACTTTCCCTGATATGCCGGCGATCCATTTCTCAAAGTTGTCGGCCACGGAAAAAAGGTATGCGGAGTGACGATGAAGGATGTCTGAAAAACCTCGCCCGTCAAACGGTCGGAATAAAATTCTGGAACCACCATCGCCTTCTGGCTTGACGTTTTGTACGTGTACCAGCCGCGTTGCGCGGTCATCTCCTGGTAATTTGTCCATTTCATCAAAAACTCGTCGGTCGCAACCGGATAGGGCGCTGATCCCGAGCTGTCGGTCTTGACGCCTCTTATATAGGTGTAGAGCGCGTTCCCGGGAATGACTGGACCGGCGCCCCAGTTGAAATCCAACCTCGCGGGCGACGCTGGGGGAATGTTTGCGAGCAACTGATCCGCCCCATTCGGGAAGTGGTACTTGTTCTTCCATATCTGGCTGAATACCGCACCCGCAACAGTGTATCTGAAGTCGCTAGTGAATGTTTGAGACTGGGTCTTGGAGAGATCTACGCCGTAATCGAACCGGGAGATCTTTGTCCCGACAACGGCAAGATCGTAGGTGTTGTGGCCGAAGAAAACTCCAGTCGTGTCGGTCGCAGAAGGGGCGCCGATCAGTAAGCCCCCCTTCACCGTATAACGTGACGTATAGGTGATATCGACGCCGGACTGAACCTCCCAGGCCGTGAAATTATCGATGACGGAACGGATATCGTGCGGCTCGGCAGGGGACGGTTTCGTGATATGGAAGCCGACCTCCGAAGCGATCACTTCATTGTCGGTGAACTGAGCGATGCCGGGCGAATTGATCGGCTGATTCACGAAGCGCATGGCGGCCGGCATGCAGAGCGTCTTATCGACAAAACTCGGCGCAAGGGGAAATCTCGAGCCGAGATCGCTGGCGCGATGAAAATACACAAATCCCATTCCGCCCGTCATGCCGACGGCGAGATTGCGGTGGAGGCGCACCGAGCGGCTCTGCAGCCAGAACCCGTCGCCGGTGCGCCCAAGATCGAATGAAGTGACGTCGCCGCCGTCTTTCACAATGTGATTGACGCCAACCGCCTTGATCGCCGTGTTTTCAACCCACGCGCCGACCTCGTTGCCGCTTTCCGCAACGAAGCCTGCGCCGAATGTGTCGAAGGTGTTGTTCTGGAACAAGAACGCTTTGCCGTTGTGTTGCGCTATTCCCCAGCCGGGCGACCCCCAGACGGCGACATCGCGAATAACCGGCGCGCCCCTGTCGGTAGAGAAGCCGGAAAGGTGCAAATGGAGCGGATAACGCCCTTTGACATTTGATGTCGATGTGACCGTCGTTAATTTGGCCGCATCAACAGCGCGGATCGATTTGTTAGTCCGCCCCATGTCGAAAAATTCGACGCCTTCAATCGTTGTTTCCGTCGACATGAACATTGAATGGCCGCGTTGACTGACCGGGAGCTTGTCAGCCTTCTGCGTCGCCATGCGAATGTTTCGCGAGTAATTGACGAGATAGGCGCCGACCGACGGGTCTGGCGCCGCGTGGCTGTATGCGAGCGGCGCGTTGAGCGTCACCGACGCGCCCGAGATAGATGAAATATACCGAATTTCATCCTGCGTGGGGCTCGCAATGACGGTTTCGCCATTCGTCGTCTGCGCCATAAAGCGCGTTCCCGTGAGGATGACCCGATCCCCGATGCGCCAACCTGACGGCGCCTGTGAGAGGATAATCGTCTGGTCGCCCTTAACCGGCGTCGCGGCGACTTTAACCCGCGGCGTTTTCAGCGATCCGTAGAGACGTACGCGTGACGCGGCGATTATCCCTTTGCCGACGAGCGTTCTATCAACGACCGGATCAAGCGGCCCGAAACTCGGGAAAACGATTTCAGCGATGACCGACGGCGGCAGAGGCGAAGTCGGCGCGCCCGCAAGAAATTCTCCGCCCGGCGCCACATAAACAGTTTCCGCGTACAGCCGCGAACTCACTTTGTCCGAAAGCTCAAAGCACCCTTCGATGCGCAAAGACCGGATGTACCGGCTTGCCGGCACATCAAACACGACGCTTATCCCGGACGGAATGAACACGCGCCCGCCCGGCTTCAGCCCGCCCCAGGTCGCCAGATCCGACCACGCGCCCGATTGAATCGCCGTGACCGCCCCGGCTGACGGCGCGATCGCGTCATAGTTGGCAAGGCTCGCCAAATGTTGTGAGCCTAGGGGCGTGATCGGCGGCCTGACGCCGGCGCAAGCGACCGGGCCGGGCGCTGCAGCTGTCGCCGGCGTGAGGCCGAGAGCCGCCATAAACCCGATCAACGATGCCGCTGAAGCTCGAACCCATCCCCCCGCTGACTGATTAATCAAGTGCGCCGCTCCATATCTAAGGCCATGAGCGGACCAACTGGCCGCATTTC
>JBBTJH010000198.1:0-9330 GCA_038059555.1 Pseudomonadota bacterium
GTTTTTTTCAAAATGATCGGTAAGCCAGCCGCTCGCGAGAACGCCGCCGACATTGGCGGCCAGCAAAGTAGAGCCGAGGAGGAGCCCCGTCTCCGCCGTCGTCAGCCCGTGAACGCGCATCAGATAAGCCGGCGTCCACGACATCAGCCCGAACAAAGCGAGCGCGCACAAGGTGAAGCCGCCATAATGGGCGACAAAAAACCCGCGATTTTGCGCGATAAATGCAAAGACATCACTGATGCTGACGCTTGTCGCGCCCTGCGATGTGCGAACGGGATCGCGGACCGCCAGCGCGAAAATCGCCGCGAGCAAAAGCCCCGGCAATCCGACGATGAAGAACACGACCTGCCAGGCGCGGACGTCGCCCACGAACGGCAACGCGATCGTCGGAGCATCGCCCACCATACCGACCACCGCCCCGCCGATAAGATAGGCGAGCCCGCCGCCGATAAAAGTGCCGATCGAATAAACCGCCAGCGCCCGCCCGAGCGCCGCTTTAGGAAATAGATCGGCGATCATCGAATACGCGGCCGGCGACAGCGCCGCCTCGCCGACGCCGACCCCCATGCGCGCGATGAAAATCTGCGCAAAGTTTTTGCCAAGGCCCGTCGCCGCCGTCGCAAGGCTCCACAAGAATACGCCGGCGGCGATGATGACGGGGCGCGGGCGGCTGTCGGCGAGGCGCGCGATCGGAATTCCCATCGTCGCGTAAAAAAGCGAAAAGGCGAGGCCGTGCAAAAGACTGAACTGCGTATCGCTGATGTCGAGATCCTTGCGGATCGGCTGGATCAGCAACGCCAGAATCTGCCGGTCAATGAAGGAGAAAACATACGCAACCATGCAGAGAAGCACGACAAACCACGCATAGGACCGGCTCGGAGGCGAGATGTTGGCGGGCATGGTTGATCCCTGTTCGGACGGATTTCAGCGTTGATTTTATCGGTGGCGTTTCATGCCAAAGTCAACAAGGCGGCGCCTTTCCCGCCTGAACATAAGGCCTTGCGGCACTCAATCCTCTTTTCTTTCCGCCCCCGATTGGTTAGGCCGATCTCCTCGAAGCCGGGCAGGAAAGACGAGGTTGAAATGGCGTATCAGGAGAGGGCGGGTCTTAAAGTTGACGCGCCGCTGGCTCACTTCATCGAGAGCGAGTGCCTTGACGGGTCAGGCCTTTCAAAGGACGCCTTTTGGCAGGGGCTGGCCGCGATCCTTGCCGAGCTGACTCCGGTCAACCGCGCGCTTCTCGGGCGGCGCGATGCGCTTCAGGAAAAAATCGACGACTGGCACAAGGCGCGCGCCGGCAGAGAGATCGTTCAATCGGACTATATCGGCTTCCTGAAAGAGATCGGTTATCTCGCCCCTGAACCGGCGCCATTTTCGATTACGACAAAGAACGTCGATCCTGAACTTGCGACGATGGCCGGGCCGCAGCTTGTCGTACCCTCGCGCAATGCGCGTTTTGCGCTCAACGCCGCCAATGCGCGCTGGGGAAGTCTTTATGACGCGCTCTATGGAACGGACGCGTTGCCGGGCGTTGCAAAGCCCGGCGGCTATGACCAAGCGCGCGGCGATCAAGTGGTCGCGGCCGCGCTGAAATTTCTCGACGAGGCCGCGCCCCTTGCAAGCGGCGGTCACGCCCTTGCGGACGGGTATTCGGTTGTAGGCGGCGCCCTTGCGCCGGCGCTTAAAAACCCCGCGCAATTTGTCGGCTACCGGGGACCTGCGGCGTCGCCCTCGGCGGTTTTGCTCAAGAACAACGGTCTTCATATCGAGGTCGCTATCGACCGCGCGCATCCGATCGGTCGCGACAGCCGGGCCGGCATTTGCGACGTTTTCCTTGAATCCGCGTTGACGACGATCATCGATCTTGAAGATTCAATCGCGGCTGTCGATGCGCAGGATAAAGTCGAGGCCTATGCGAACTGGCTCGGCCTCATGAAGGGAACGTTAGAGGCGAGTTTTCCAAAGGGCGGCGGGCTTGTGCGCCGATCGCTCGACCCCGACCGCGACTATGCGGCGCCGGACGGCAAGGCGTTCTCGTTGAACGGCCGCAGCGTGCTTCTGGTTCGCAATGTCGGCCATCTGATGACGACGCCTGCGGTCAAATTGCCGGACGGGACGGAGGCGTTTGAAGGAATTCTCGACGCCGTCGTCACCAGCTTGATTGCCGGCGTCGATATTCGCCGCGCCGGAAAATTCGCCAACAGCCGCAGCGGATCGGTCTATATCGTCAAACCGAAAATGCACGGGCCCGAGGAAGCGGCCTTTGCCAACCGGCTCTTTGCCGCTGTCGAGGCGATGCTCGGCTATGCGCCCAATACGCTGAAAGTCGGGGTCATGGACGAGGAGCGGCGCACCTCCGCCAATCTCGCTGCGTGCATCAAGGCGGTCGAGAACCGGATTGTTTTCATCAACACCGGATTTCTTGATCGCACCGGCGATGAAATTCACACCTTGATGCAAGCGGGCGCCTTCATTCGCAAAGGCGACATCAAGAATTCCGTGTGGATCAAAGCCTATGAAGATCGCAATGTGCTGATCGGACTTGCCTGCGGACTTTCGGGGCGCGCGCAGATCGGCAAGGGCATGTGGGCGGCGCCAGATCGCATGGCCGACATGATGGAGCAAAAGATCGGCCACCCGATGAGCGGCGCCAATACAGCCTGGGTCCCGAGCCCGACAGCCGCAACGCTGCACGCCATGCACTATCACCGCGTCAATGTGTTTGAGCGCCAAAAAACGCTGAAGGCAGCATCGGCGCCGGGGCTTGAAAAATTGCTGACGATCCCGCTCGCGGGCGGCAAGAATTTCAGCCCGGAAGAAATCGAGAAAGAGCTTGAAAACAATATTCAAGGCATTCTCGGATATGTCGTCCGCTGGATCGATCAGGGCGTCGGCTGTTCAAAAGTGCCGGACATCAACGATATCGGCCTGATGGAAGACCGGGCGACATTGCGCATTTCATCGCAGCACGTTGCAAACTGGCTTCGCTACGGCGTCTGCACGAAAGACCAGGTTGATCGCGTGTTCCTGAAAATGGCGGCGAAGGTCGACGCTCAAAACGCCGCTGACGGCGCCTATCAGCCGATGTCGGAAAATCCTCAAGCGAACATCGCGTTTGAAGCGGCAAAAGCGCTGGTCTATGAGGGTGAGCGCTCGCCGAACGGCTATACTGAGCCGCTGCTTCACGCCTATCGCCTCAAGAAGAAGCGCGCGCATTAAGCGCCCGGCGCCCTAACGGCTGGTGGAACATGCTCGGGCTTGCCATCGGATTTTTGCTGACGGCGTTGCTCTATTCCCTGGCGGGGTTCGGCGGCGGATCGACTTATAACGCGCTGCTCGTCCTTGCTGAGACGGATTATCAGATCCTTCCGGCGATTGCGCTCGCCTGCAATATCATCGTCGTCACAGCGGGCGTCTCACAGTTTCTGATCGCAAAACGCATGCGCCTCTACGACGTCGCGCCGCTCTGCATTCTCTCGGCGCCGGCCGCATGGATCGGCGGGCGAATCCATATTCCCGAAACGCTGTTCATCGGCATGCTCGGCGCGACGTTGCTGATCGCCGGCATTTTGATGTTCATAGACCCGGCCGAGCCGAAGACGCCGGAGCCGGGCAGGCGGCGCTTGATCCTTCCCATGACGATCGGCGGCGGCATCGGTTTCCTCTCAGGGCTTGTCGGCATAGGCGGCGGCATTTTTCTGGCGCCGTTTCTTCATCTGGTACGCTGGGGCCGTGCGCATGAAATTGCGGGCGCCGCTAGTTTTTTTATCCTCGTCAACTCGCTGACCGGCCTTTGGGGGCAATTGGCGAAATTGGGCGACACTGAAAAACTTGGCCCACTGGCCAGCTATTGGCCGCTGCCGCTCGCGGTTCTTGCCGGCGGCGTCGCCGGCAGTTTCCTCGGCGCCCGAAAGCTCCCTGCCGGCGCCATCAAGAAAGTGACGGGCGTTTTAATCCTCACGGTCGCGGTTCGCTTGCTCATGAAAACTTTCGCCTAAAAGCGTGAGAGAAAAAGAGAATAAACCCTACCGTCGCTTCGCTCCGACCTCCCTTTTCAAGGGAGGTAGAAGAAAGAAAGGAGCGCCCCTTTCTCCCTCCCTTGAAAAGGGAGGGTTCGCGTTAGTGCGCCATGACGCGCAAATGCAATTTCCCCTTTCACGCCCTTCGCGCTAAAGTCGAAAAAAAGCACCACAAAGGAAAATCATGCCCGGAATTCTCGAAGGGGTTCGCATTATCGAAATCGCCGGCATCGGGCCGGGACCGTTTTGCGGCATGATGCTCGCCGATCACGGCGCGGAGGTTATTCGCGTCGACCGTCTCGCCGGGGATCTTTTAAGCGCCAATCCGCTGGCCCGATCGCGCAAGTCGATCGCCATCGACATCAGGAAGCCTGAAGGCGCCGAAATCGTGCGCGAGCTGGCGAGGACCGCCGACGGGCTTTTCGAAGGCAATCGCCCCGGCGTGATGGAGCGCCTCGGCCTCGGCCCCGATGTTCTGCTCAAGGACAATCCAAAACTTATCTTTGGGCGCATGACCGGATGGGGGCAAACCGGGCCGCTCGCGAATGCGGCAGGGCACGACATCAATTATATCGCGGTCGCCGGCGCCCTCAACGGCTGCGGCACTGCGGACGGCCCCCCGACGCCGCCCGTCAACTATCTGGGCGACTTTGGCGGCGGCGGCATGCTGCTCGCCTTCGGCATGGTCGCCGGGATTCTCGGCGTCAAAAACGGCGCGCCGGGCCAGGTGATCGATTGCGCGATGACAGACGGCGCCGCGCTGCTGACGACGATGACATGGGGGTTGATGGCCGGCGGGGCGTGGCGCGATGAACGCGGCGTCAATTTCCTCGACTCAGGATCGCACTTTTACAACGTCTACGAAACCAAAGACGGCAAATGGATTTCAATCGGCGCGCTCGAGCCGCAATTTTACGCGCTGCTTCGAGCCAAGCTCGGGCTCGAAAGCGACGCGAGGTTCGACGCGCAGATGAGCGAGGGCGCGTGGAAGAGCCTCAAAGCCGAACTCGCCACTATTTTCAAAACGAAGACGCGAGACGAATGGTCGGCGCTGCTCGAAGGAACCGACGTCTGTTTCGGCCCGGTGCTGGGGCTGAATGAAGCCGCGCTTCATCCCCATAACCAGGCGCGCGGCGCCTTTACAAAGGCAGGCGGCGTCACGCAGCCATCCCCCGCGCCGCGGTTCTCCGCCTCAGCCGAGCGCGCGCCGTCAGGGACGCCCGTTATCGGATCGTCTACGGATGAAATTCTGATATCCCTCGGCTGCACGACGGAAGAAATTGACCGGCTGCGAAGGGGGAAGGTCGTCGGATAGGTGTGTGTGCGTCACGGACCAAGCGTAGGGTGGCGGAGAGGAAGGGATTCGAACCCTCGATACCGTTTAACGGGTATACGCCCTTAGCAGGGGCGCGCCTTCGACCAGCTCGGCCACCTCTCCGGAGGCGCGGAAAATGTCCACATTCCGCCGATGATGCAAGGCTTAAGTCGGCGGAAAACGCCGGATGTTGAGAAAATTCGCCGCGCTGGGGGAAGCCGGCCGGTCGCTAGTCTCATTTGCAGGCGTTTTGATCGCCCATGAGTTCGGCGAGCGCGCCGGCGTTCAGATCGTCGGCTGACGCTTCTTCCTTCGCGGTTTCCGCAATGAAATCGGTATAAGTGACGCATTCGTCCGCGACGGGAAGGCTTGCGTCCGGCGCGGCGGCGGCGACGCCTTCGCCCTCTTGCGGCGGAACCAGCGCTTCGGAGGCGTAAGCGGGCTCGGCCTCGACGGCGGCCTCCATCTCGCCGTCGACCGGCGCCATAATGAGGGGCGGCAGTCCCGGCGACGCGGCGACCGGGTTCGCTGCGGCCCCTGCGGGCGCGGGCGCAGGCGCCGGGACGGGGGGCGCGGCTGTCGGTTCGTCATGCCGGGGGGCCTGATCTTGCGGGAAGGTTTTTTTCTGCTGGAAGCTCGGGCGGCGATTGAGGCGGGTCTGCGTCCGGTTCGGTTTGGCTTCGCGCTGCGCTTCTTTCACCGCCGAGACCGGCGGTTTCAGGCGCACGTGTGCGAGAGCCTCCGCCGGCGCCGTCAGCGGGTTCAGCACGGGTTCGGCGAGCGCGATGATGCGCGGATCGATATCGGGCAGGACGCCAGGCGAGCTGATCGCCGGCATCGCCGCGACGCGAGAGGCGGCGCCGCCGCGTTCGATGTCGCGCGAGAGCGATCCGGCGATCGCGCCTTTGGTGAGACGGCTGCGATAAATCTGGCTGTTTTCAAGCACGCGCTGAACGTAATTGCGCGTTTCCTCGAACGGAATTTGTTCGATCCAGTCGAGCGGATCAATCAGGGGGCTGCGCGGATCGCCGTAGGAGGCGACCCATTGATCCACACGGTTGACGCCGGCGTTATACCCGGCGAACGTCATGATCCACGAGCCGTTAAAGCGGCTGATCAGATGCGAGACGTGCGCCGATCCGACCGTCATGTTGTATTGCGGATCGTCGAGCAGCGCAGTCTTGCTGTATTTTAGCCCTTCTTTGCGCGCGGTCGCCTGCGCGGTGGTCGGGATCAGCTGCATCAGACCGCGCGCGCCGGCGCGCGAATAGGCGCGGGGGTTAAACTCGCTCTCCTGCCGCGAGAGGCCGAGAATAAGTTCGGCGGGCGCAAACCGCGTCGCCGAACTCGGCACCGAAATATCGGGGTAGGCGATGTCCGGCGCGAAGGAGCCGGAGCGCACCGCGACCTTTCCCGCCCGGACCGCGACATGGGGCGCATTCATGCGCATGGCAAGATCGGCAAGCTCGCGAAACTCGCCGCGCGATTTCAGCGCGTCGTCTATATGATAGGCGAAAATGAGGAAAGCGCGGTCGTCGCGGATATCGGTCAGCATACGGAGCGCTGCGACGGCGGGGCGGGAGCCAAAGCGCGCTTTTTCTTCGGGCGTTGCTTCCGCGCCTGCCTCGAACGTCCTCGCCAGTGCCGCGCCGCCGATTTTCTCCGCCGAGAGCTGACCGTAGAAGGTGTAAATCTGCTCGGTCGCTTTGGCGTAGCGCGAAGCGGCGATCCCGGCCTCGCCGCGGGCTTCCGCCGCGCGCGCCAGCCAGTACCAGCCGCGCGAGATCGAAATCGGCGCGGAGACGTTGGCGGTAAGCGCGCCGAAATGCGTTTCCGCGCGCGCCGGATCGTTCAAAAACCGCAGCGCAATCCAGCCCGCGTTGAATTCGGCTTCGGCGAAATTCGCATTGCCGGGCGTCAGGCCGTGATGGGCCGCCATCGCGTAGGCGTCCGCATATTGCCGGTTTTTCAGCGCCCACCGCATCAGGAGGTTTTGCTCCTCCCACCAGCGGTCGGGGTTGCGGAGGAGTTTGGGATCGCTCGGCGCCCCGCGCGCAATCGAAATGGCGCGCGGCTCTTCTTCGGCGCGGCGGAAATAGCGGATGGCGGCGAGCATGACTCCGGGGTCGGCGCGCTCGTCGGCGCTAAGGCTGTTGTAAATCTTCGGGCCGTCCGCGCCGCCGAGCAGCAACGCGGCTCTCGCCTCATTGCGGCGCCGCTCGCTTGACGAAAGCCGCGGGAAAACGCGTTTGGCGGTCATCACCTCGCGCGCCCACAATAAGCGGTCTGCGCGTTTTGAGTGATCTTCCGCCGAGAGGCGCCCGCCATAAGCTGATAACAGGCGCTGTTCGTCGGGAAGCGTGAAATTATTGTTGATCCACGCGTCCTTCACATGGAGCTCGCCCGCCTCAGCGGCGCCGGTTGCAAATTGCGCTCTTGCAAGCTGGATTTTTCCCTCGCCGGTGACGGGATCGCGCGATTCAAAGAAGGCGAGCACTGTCGACGGCGCCAATGTCCACGCCATGTGCTTTTCGACATTCGCCTGGATTTTGGCGACGGAGGGCCATTCAGGATTGGCGTCGAGAAAACGATCGGCCGCCTCGATCGGCGTCAGCGGATCTTCGGCCTCGAAATAATACCACTCCGCGAGGCTCTTGGCCGTCTGGTCTTTGATCTCGGCGGTGAGCGCGCGCGCTTTTGGATAATCGCGCCGAGAGACGGCGTCCTTGACGGAGAGCAGCCGGGATAGATCCGTCTGTTCGATGAACGCCGGTCCCGGCGGCGGCGGCTTCAGGCGCGGCGCATCGAGCGCAAACGCCGGCCCCGCGGCCCCTAGGGACGCCAAAACGACAGCCAGCGCGAGCGCTTTTCTATTCCCCACGACCTTCATTCGGCGACACACATCCCCTGACCAGACAGCCCCATGCTAACCGATTTGCCGCCAATTGCATGCTATTCACCTTAAAAGACCGCAAACTTGCCGGTTTTCCCGGTTAGCTGTATCCGAACCGCCAGCACGAGGACCTGTAAAACCGATGAAAACGCTTAAAGGCTCGATGACGGCGCTGGTGACCCCTTTCCGGAACGGGGTCGTGGACGAGGCCGCCTATCAGCTTCTGGTGGAGCGCCAGATCAAGGCGGGGACCTCGGCGGTGATCCCGGCGGGGTCAACCGGGGAATCGGCGACGCTGACCCATGACGAGCATTTCCGCGTCATCAAGCTCGCGGTGGAAGCAGCCGCCGGGCGCGTTCCCGTGATCGCCGGGGCGGGGTCGAACGTCACAGCGAGAGCGGTCGAGATCGCGCGCTTTGCCGAAAAGGCGGGGGCCGACGGCGTTCTTGCGCTCTGCGGCTATTACAACAAGCCGACGCAAGCAGGCCTCATCGCGCATTTCACTGCGATGCACGAGGCGACAAATCTGCCGATCGTTCTCTATAACGTGCCGGCGCGCACCGTCGTCAGCCTCTCCGTCGAGACGATTGCGATCCTCTCAAAGTTGCCGCGCATTGTCGGCGTCAAAGACGCGACCGGCGATCTCGCCCGCGTCGCCCTGCAACGCGTTGCGAGCGGCCCTGACTTCATCCAGCTTTCGGGCGAAGACATGACAGCGGTCGGCTTTAACGCCATGGGCGGCGCCGGCTGCATCAGCGTCACCGCCAACGTCATTCCGGGGCTCTGCGCCGATCTGCAGGCGGCGTCGCTGTCTGGCGATCACCCAAAAGCCGTGTCGCTGCAGGACCAACTGGCGCCGCTGAATGAAGTCCTCTTCCTTGAGACCAATCCTGCTCCCGTCAAATACGCGATGTCGCTGATGGGGCTTTGCTCGGATGAGCTGCGCCTGCCGCTCGTTACGCCCACCGATGCGACGAAGGCGCGCGTTAAAGCCGTGCTGCGCGATCTTTGGCTGGTCGACTGATGGCGCCGAAGAAAGACGCTCCGGCGAAAATCGTCGCCGACAACCGGCGCGCAAGATTTGACTATTATATCGAAGACAC
>JBBTJH010000199.1:0-4958 GCA_038059555.1 Pseudomonadota bacterium
GCTGACGGCGCCTTGGGACGCCGCGACGAGGAAGGGCGGCAAGCAAGGTCTTCATACGGAAGAGCTTGGCTACATCCTCGCCGAAATGCAGTGGATGCAGCGCGCCTATCCAGGGGCGAAATGGTGACGGGCGCGCGGCTTCCTTCCTTCGCTCCCTCGCTTGCGGGGGAGGAGACGTGTCGCCGTCCGACACTCGACCAAATATGGGCTTTCCTTGAGGAAGTCCCCGATCCCGAGATTCCGGTCGTCTCGGTTGTCGATCTCGGCATCGTGCGCGCTGTCGATTGGGAAGGGGACGAGCTCGTCGTCACGGTGACGCCGACATATTCCGGATGTCCGGCGACGGCGGTTATTTCTCTCGATATCGTTGAGTCGTTGCGATCGCGCGGGATAGAACGTGTGCGGACGAAAACGCAATTGTCGCCGGCGTGGACGACCGATTTTATCGGCGAGAAGGCGCGCGAAAAGCTAAAAGTCTACGGCATCGCCCCGCCCGCCGGCGGCGCTCGCTGCGTCGGCGATCTTAAAAACCCGATCGTCGAATGTCCGCATTGCGGATCGATGGCGACCGAACAGGTCTCGCGTTTCGGTTCGACGCCCTGCAAGGCGAGCTGGCGCTGCCGCGATTGCCTTGAGCCTTTCGATTATTTCAAGAGTTTTTGAGATGCGCGATTTGCAAAAAACAACCCCGCTATTCCCCGCTCCCTTGCGGATGAGCGGGGCAGGGTTGGAGACACGAATAAGATGAGCCGCTTTCACCCGCTGACAGTCACCGAGATCAAGCGCGACACACGCGAGTCCGTCATTGTGACGTTAACGCCGCCTGCAACTGCGAATGGCGACTTCAAGTTCATTCAAGGCCAATACCTGACCTTTCGCCGCGTTTTCGACGGCGAGGAGATGCGCCGGTCCTATTCGATCTGCGCAGGCGTCAATGACGGAATTTTGAGGGTGGGCATCAAGAAGGTCGATGGCGGATGGTTCTCGAGCTGGGCCAATGACGAATTGAAAGTCGGCGACACGCTGGACGCGATGGCGCCGATGGGGAATTTTCACAGCCCCCTGATGCCGCTGGAAGCGCGGCGCTATCTCGGCTTTGCCGGCGGATCGGGCATCACGCCGATGATCAGCCTCATCAAGACCGCGCTGGAGGCTGAACCGAAATCGACCTTCACCCTCGTTTACGGCAATCGTTCGACATCGGCGATCATGTTTCGCGAGGAACTGGAAGATCTTAAAAACATCTACATGGGCCGGCTCAACATCGTCCATATTCTTGAAAGCGAAGCGGCCGACATAGATCTTTTCTCCGGGAGGCTCGACCGCGCCAAATGCGATGAGCTGTTCTCCCGCTGGGTTGAAGTCGAAGGCGCCGATCTCGCCTTCATCTGCGGGCCAGAGCAGATGATGCTCGCCGTGTCGGAGGCGCTGAAAGCGCACGGCATGGACGAGGGCGCGATTAAATTTGAACTCTTCGCCAGCGCTCATCCAGGGAAAGCCAAAAAGAAAGCGGCCGCTGACGGCGTCGCGGCCAAAGGCAAGAAATGCTCCGCGACGATCATTCTCGACGGCGCCGCCCGCGTCGTCGAGCTCGCCAAAGGCGAAGAGACAATTCTTGAAGCCGCGCTTGCGGCCTCGATCGATGCGCCCTTCGCCTGCAAGGCAGGCGTTTGTTCGACCTGCCGCGCCAAACTGGTCGAGGGCGAGGTCGATATGGAAGCCAATTACGCGCTAGAAGACTATGAGGTCGAAAGAGGGTATATTCTCACCTGTCAGTCGCACCCCAGAACCGACCGCGTCGTGGTCGATTACGATCAATAATCATGGCCGACGAAAAAGAAATTCTCGACTATCTCTCGCGCGGCGGAAAGTTTTCGGCGCCGGGAAACGCGCCTGCGCGTTATCGCGCCGAGCTGCTGCGGATGATGGCGAGTTTCGTCGATTCCGAAATGGCAGGCGCTGCAGGGTTTGCAGATTGCATCAACAAGGGGCCGGGCGTTAAGGAGCGGATCGCCGCATCGAGGATCGTTCTTGAAAAGCTCGATCACGCCGGGCGCGTGTTGCGGATCATGGGCGATTTCGGGGCTGACGCCGCGCGCTACCAGAACATCCATCCTTGGGCGGATCGTATCGGCCGCAACGACGACATCGGCGTCACCCGGCGCGGGTCCGACATGCGTCTTAATGTTTTTCATTATCCGATTTCCGGCTGGACCGATTCTGTCGTCATGAACGTGATGATGGGCGCGGCGACGGTCATTCAACTAAGTGACATGGTGAACTGTTCCTATCAGCCGCTCGGCTTTGCGCTGCGCGACATTCTTCCGCGCGAAACGCGCCACGCCGAGCTTGGCGAGGAAGGCTTAAGAGCGCTCGCGGCGCGCGGCGACGCAGAACGCCGGCAGATTGACGATAGCGTCAATTACTGGTGGCCGCGCATCGCATCGACTTTCGGCGCGCCGAGGTCTGAGCGCGCAGCGCTATTGAAACGGTTTGGCCTGCGTCATCGGCCCAATGAGGAATTGCTGGAGGAATGGCGAAACCGCATGAGCATTTCGCTTTCCAGCGCGCTCGGCTCATGGGGCGGAAATTGCTGAACCGGGAATCGATTGTCGCCGTCTGCGGCGCGGGCGCTATGGGCGCGGGGATTGCGCAGGTCGCGGCGCTTGCCGGCCACCGCGTCATCATTCTCGATCAGGCCGAAGACGCCCTCTCGCGCGGTCGCGATACAGTTGCAAAAGGTCTCAGCGCGCTCGTCAAGCGCGGCAAATTAGAGGACGCCGAAGCCGTCGAAATCGCCGCGCGATGCGAATGGTCGCTCGATATCGAAGCTTTGGCCGGCGCAGATCTTGTTATCGAAGCGATTGTTGAAAACGCGGAAATCAAGCGCGTGCTGTTTCAGCGGATCGAGGACGTTGTCGCCGCCGACGCCATCATCGCGACGAACACGTCGTCACTCGCGGTGACGGCGCTCGCCGCCGGGCGGAAAAATCCGTCGCGCTATATGGGCCTCCATTTTTTCAATCCGGCGCCGGTGATGAAGCTTGTTGAAGTGATTTCAGGCGCGGAGACCGATCCGACGCTCGCCGCCTATGCGCTCGATCTGATGACGTCCTGGGGCAAGACCGCAGTGATGGCGCGTGACGTTCCGGGCTTTATCGTCAACCGTGTCGCGCGGCCCTATTACGGCGAAGGCTGGCGCGCGCTGGAAGAAGGCGCGGCCGACGCGGCGACGCTCGACTTTCTTTATCGCGATCTCGCCGGATTTCGCATGGGTCCGTTTGAACTCGGCGATCTGATCGGCCACGATATCAATACCGCGGCGGCGAAGTCGATCTTCGACGCCTATTCCGGCCGCACGCGCTTTACGCCCTCGCTGATGCAGGGGGGGCTCGTCGCCGCCGGCCGGCTGGGCCGAAAGAGCGGGCGCGGAGTTTATTCGTATTCGGACGAAAGCAAGCCGGCCCCGAACCTGATTGCGCCGCAAGGCGCCGTTTGCGATATCTCTCTTTTGAAAACTATCATCGGAAAAGGCGAGGCGGATTTCGAAGGCGCGCGCTTTTTCTATGCCGACGGCAGATCGGCGTCGCGTGCGGCTGCTGACGCAAAACGGCCGGCAGTGATTGTCGATTACATGCGCGACCCTGCTGCGGCGACCGCAATTGCATTCGCTGCGTCTGACGAAACAGCGGACGCGGCCGCGCTCGCCCTCGCATCGCAGAGCGGAAAAAGCGCGGCGCGGTTGAATGACCGCGCGGGGCTCGTTGTCTTCCGCACGCTAGCTCAACTCGTCAACTGCGCGTCGGACGCCGTTCGCGATCAGGTCGCCTCGCCGGAAGCGATCGACATCGCCCTGATCAACGGCGTCAATTATCCGTTCGGGCCTCTCGACTGGGCGAGGCGCGAAAATTTCGCGCGGATCGCCTCGGCGCTCGACTTTATCTCGGATGAGACGGGGGATGCTATGTACCGGCCCGGCGAATGGCTGCGCGCCGCTGCGCGCAAGGCCTTGTGATAATATCCGACCGGCTCTATGTTGAGCCGGTTGGAAGGCGGAGTTCGCTTTGAAAAGCCGAGCCCTCGCGGTTGGAACAGTCGCCTCAGGCCGTCACCGGCTGCTGGGGCTTTTCGCGTTTCTGTTTGTCATCGCGCAATTTATCGCGGCAGCGCACGCGGCGCCCGGGCCCGGGTTTCTTTTCGATCACTCGCCCACCTCCTGCACGGCTTGCCTTGCAAGCTCAGCTGCCGATGACCCCTCGCTGTTGAACGTCACCGTCGAGCGACCGGTCCCTCGTTTTGCATCCCTGGTTGTCAGTGCAAAAACCGATTGGATGGTTGCAGCCCCGGTGGCCGTTGCTTCTGCGCGTGCTCCTCCCTCCTGCTGATCAATTGACTGCCTGATTGCAGAGCCCCGCCGCAAGAGCGGACGGCGCGCAACAATTTGATCAGCGGAGGAATTTTAATCGTGACTCGAAAAGTATTATTGCGCCTCGGCGCAGCGATCGTCGCTATGAACTCGGCGGCTCACGCCGGTGAAGCCGAAGACCTTGCGGCGTTGAAAGCAGAGCTTGCAAGTCTGCGCAGCGACTATGATGCAAAGATCGAAGCGCTCGAACAAAGACTGAGAGCGGCGGAAGCAAAAGCCGACACGGTTGAAACGATCGCAGCGGCGCCCGTGCCCGAGGCAGCCCCCGCTCGTGCGCCGGTCGGAAGAAACGCCTACAATCCCGCGATATCGGTTGTCCTCAACGGGACTTACGCGGCGTCTGAAAAAGATCCGGCGGCGGCTGTCGTTCCGGGATTTCCTCTTGACGGCGAAGCGGGCCTTCAAAGCCGCGGGTTTTCGCTAGGCGAATCGGAAGTCGCGATCGACGCCAATATCGATCACCGCGTTGACGGAAATCTTATATACGCGCTCACCGACGACGGCGAAGTAGAAGTCGAGGAGGCTTATATCC
>JBBTJH010000200.1:0-5026 GCA_038059555.1 Pseudomonadota bacterium
CTTCTTCGCTCACGCAGGATACGACTTGGATTAACGGGAATCTGCTCTAGCGCGGTTTGGCGCCGGCTCGGGCTGATGTTCCGTTGACGGAGTAATTTCCCTCACCCGCATCGCTTCGCGATGCTGGCCTCTCCCTTGGTGTTGTCTTTCGCGAGATTAGCGAGGCGTTCGAGGGGAGCTTGATACTCGAGGCACCGCAGTCTTGTGCGGTTGTAGTCGTCGACGAAGTCGAGGATGAAGCGGTCTCGCTGCTCATGGCTTTCAAACCGGCGGTCCTGGCCTCGCGGTTTTTTGGGACGCTTGGCGAGGTGCTCGCTGATGCGCCGGTTGAAGCGCTCGACCATGCCGTTGGTTTGCGGCCTGTAGGGGCGCGTAAGTTTGTGGCGAATGCCGCAAGCGGCGCACACCAGATCGACGGGATGGGCCGGAGGGCTTACCGGCGGGCTTGCCGATTTTGTCGTCGGAAAAGCGGTCGGTCCATTCCCCGCCGTTATCGGTGAGAATGGTGTGAACGGGGTGGGGGAAGCGCTCGAGGAAGCGCTTGAGAAAGGCGCTTGCGCTCGCCGCCCGGCGATCGGGGAGTATCTCGACATAGACAAAGCGCGTCGCCCGGTCGATGGCGACGAACGCGTAGGCGCGGCGGCGGTCAAGCGGGGTCAGCGTCTTGATGTCGAGATGAATGAAGCCGAGCGGAAAATCGGCGCTGAACGCGGCCGGCCGCTCGACCGGTCGGGGCGGCTTGGCGGACACGCCATGGCGCCGGAGCGTTCGGTGAATGGCGCTGCGCGACAGCTTGGGGTTGACGCAGCGATGCGTCACTTCGACGATGTCGTCGAGCGACAGGGAAAGGCTCGTCCTGAGATCGACGACGAGGCGCTCTCCTCGATCTCGGTCAAACTGGTCGAACGGGTCAAAGGCTGATGCGACCGGTCGTTCGTGTCGTCCCTGTCCCGCCAGCGCCGGATCGTCCGCTCATGGGGGCTCAGCTCCTCCGCCAGTTCGGCGACCGAGGCCGAGCTCGCTTGGATATACGCCCGCGTCCTAGGCGTCGTCGTCGCGTTCGCGTGCAGCTTCACATCCATCGCAAAAGGCGCTCCTGCGCAAAAGCAACGCCTCGTTCTACCCCGATTCCATCTCGCCAATCCTCCGACACACAACACCTCGGGAGAGGCCAGCATCGCGAAGCGATGCGGGTGAGGGGAAATAATTCGTTTGCGGGCGAGCATTTGGCTTCGCGCCGGCCCCCTACGACTTCACTTTTACGTAGCTTCCGGGCGCGTCTTCGATCGGCGCGAGGTCGCCGTCGCCCGGCCAGCGCGCGGGGACTTTGCCCGGCGAGACCTTGTTCAGCCATTCCATCCAGTAGGGCCACCACGAACCCGGCAGGCGTTTGGCGCCCGCTTTCCATTCGTCGATCGAGGCGGGAAGCCCCTCGTTGATCGAGTGGTGATATTTATGCTTGTCAGGATGGTTGACGACGCCGGCGATATGCCCCGACCCCGCCAGCATGTAGGTGACGTCAGAATGGTCCTTTGAGGCGAACAGGCGCGCTGTTCTGTAGACGGAATTATGCGGCGCGATATGGTCGGTCTCGCCCGCCTGCATGAAAATCGGAATATCGACCTCGCCGAGATCGAGCCGTTCGCCGTCGATAATCATCTCGCCTTTCGCGAGGCGATTGTGCTGGTAGAACTCGCGCAGATAGAAAAGATGCACGTTTTTCGGCATGCGCGTCGCATCGGAATTCCAGAACAGGAGATCGAATTTCGCCGGGTCTTTCCCCTTCATGTAATTGTCGATGACGAAGGACCAGATGAGATCGTTCGACCGCAGCATGTTGAACGTCGTCGCCATCGCCCGGCCTTCGAGCACGCCGCCGGCCGCGTCCATCTGCTTTTCGATGGCGTCCAGTTGCTGGTCGTCGACAAAGAGCAGGAGATCGCCCGATTCCTTGAAATCCGCCTGCGCGGTGAAGAAGGTCGCGGAGCGGATGCGGCGGTCGCCGCGCTTGGCCATTAAAGATAGTGCGGTCGCGAGCATGGTGCCCCCGATGCAATAGCCGATGGCGTCGACTTCTTCTTCGCCGGTCGCCGCTTTCACGGCGTCCAGCGCTGCAAAACAGCCTTGCTTGATGTAATCTTCAAACGTTTTGCGCTTCAGCTCCGGTCCCGGATTGACCCACGAAACGACGAACACCGTCCGTCCCTGTTCGACCATCCAGCGAATGAAGGAATTGGCCGGCTGAAGATCGAGGATATAGAATTTATTGATCCACGGCGGGAAGATGAGAAGCGGCCGCTCGCCGACGTCTTCCGTAACGGGATTATACTGAATGAGCTGCAAGATCTCGTTTTGAAAGACGACCTTGCCCGGCGTCGTCGCGACATTCTCGCCCAGTTTGAAAAAGTCGAGATCGGCCTGACGGATCGATAAGGAGCCGTCGCCGCGCGCCAGATCGTCGAGCAGGTTTTTGGTGCCGCGGAAAATATTCTCGCCCTTCATCTCGATCGTCGTCTCGATGACTTCGGGATTGAGCGCCGGGAAATTCGTCGGCGCGATCGCGTCGAGAAATTGCTGGGTGTAGAATTCCGCCTTCTTTTTGTCGTGCTCCTCCATGCCTTCAAGCTGGTGGACGGTCGCCTTCAGCCATTTGGCGTAGGTGAGATAAGACTGCTTGACGAAGTCGAGCATCGGATTTTCGTTCCACGCTTTGTGCGTGAAACGCTTGTCGCCGGGTTCGGGCTCGATCGCCGGCTTGATTTCCTCTCCGGCGATGCGCCGGCCCATGGTCGACATCAGCTTGGCGTAGTCGCCCCAGAGATTGAGCTGGCGCTGCATCACCGTGCCGGGATCTGCTGCGAGCGCGCCCATCATCTCGTTGAAGGCTTCCCCGACATTCAAAGGATCGACCGATTTTTGCCCCGTCGCGATTTTCATCGGGTTTTCGGCTTGCGCCGCGAAGAATTCCCGCACCACTTCCTGGCTCTTGCCGGTGACGTCGGCGAGGTAGCCGGAGAGGGCGTCGAAGTCCTCAAAAACGCCCTTATCCACGTCCGCGCCGTTCCCTTCCGGGGCTTTTGAGGGGGCGGGCGCGGCCGGCGCGGCTTTTTTCCGCGCGGATTTCGGCTTTTCTGTCGGCTGATCGGCTTGCGTCATTGGGTCGGTTCGCGTTTAGGTGGCTTGTTCCGCTTATAGGGTGGCCCTTCCTTGGGTGCAAAAGCTTATATTTTGATGATCGCCTTGCTCGCCGCCTCCGGCTGCTCGTCGGGCGCGCTGAAGCGCTTTGCGCCGCCCGGCATCGTCAAATACGAAGAACTCGCCAAGGACCAGCCGGCAAATCCCGTCATCGTCCAGCGCATCGAAGTCCAAAAGGACGAGCCGGGCGGCGGGTTCCCCAATCTCTCGGAGGAGCCGACGAAGGTCCCTGAAGGCATCGCCAAGCCCGAACGCGACGCGATGGAGGCCGATCTGCTTCGTCAGCGAGACGCCCTCAACGCCGCGATGACCGAGGACCGGACCCTCGCCGAGACCGAACGGCTGCACGCTCTTGAAGAGGACCGCGACGCCCTGAGCGAGGCGGTTGCAAAGGACGACGCAGCGGCGCGGCGCGAACGCGGACAGCCTCCGCGCGATCCGGCGCCGGTGAGAGATTGATTGATCCGCCATGGCGCTTTTCATCGCGAACGAGAAGCGCCTTCGGCAAGACGTGCTTAAAAAAGCGGCCGCGAAGGAACGCGGCGAAGAACATTTGCAGATAGGGAATAACCAATGGCCGACCAGGAATATCTTGACCGTATTTTGACGATGGAAATCAGCCGCTGCACGGAAGCGGCGGCCGTTTCCGCGTCGAAGATGATCGGACGCGGCGACAAGAACGGCGCCGATCAGGCGGCGGTTCAGGCGCTGCGCGATGCGCTGAACAAACTCGATATCGACGGCATGGTCGTCATTGGCGAGGGCGAGCGCGACGAAGCGCCGATGCTCTTCATCGGCGAGAAAGTCGGCACCAAAAAAGGCCCGAAAGTCGATATCGCGCTCGATCCGCTCGAAGGGACCGATCTCACCGCCAAGGGCATGGGCAACGCGCTCGCGGTCGTCGCGATGGCGTGCGCCGGGACGATGCTGCATGCGCCCGACACCTATATGGACAAGATCGCGGTCGGCCCCGGCCTTCCCGACGGCGTTGTCGATCTCGACGCCAGCGTTGAAGACAACATCCGCGAGCTTGCCAAAGCCAAAAAAGTCAAACCCGACGACATCACGCTCTGCGTGCTCGACCGCGATCGCCACGCGCATATCATCGAAGGCGCGCGGCGGATGGGCTCGCGCATCATTCTCATTCCCGACGGCGACGTCGCCGGCGTTTTCCATACGACCGACCCACAGACCGGCATCGATCTTTACGTCGGGCAGGGCGGCGCGCCGGAAGGCGTTCTGGCCGCTGCGGCGCTCCGCTGCGTCGGCGGCCAGATGCAGGGCCGTCTCGTCTTCCGAAATGACGACGAGAAGCTGCGCGCGGCGCGCGCCGGCATCACCGATCTCAACCGCAAATACGGCCTTCTGGATCTCTGCGGCGGCGACGTGTTCTTTGCGGCGACCGGCGTCACCAACGGAACGATGCTCGACGGCGTCAAATGGGAGCCGGGGCATGTGACGACCCACACCGTCGTCATGCGCTCCAAAACCGGCACCATCCGCTACATCAAGGCGCGCACCAAGCGCTGGATTTAGCGCGGATTGAGTTAGGCGCAGTTGAAGTTCCTTCATCCGTCGCATCGCCGTGCGTTGCGCGGCTCCTCTGAGGCTCTCTCGACATACAAATGGGACGGCGCTTCCACCGCCCGGGATCCCGGCTCTGCGCGCTGACGCGCTCCAGCCGGGATGACGCGTTTTGTCTTCCCCATTCACCATTCACCATTCACCACTCACGAACACGGCTTCTCGTCCTCCGCGGAACCAATTCCCGGCAGCACGCAACGAAAAGAACGGAGAGGCGCGCGGGACGCGGGGTCATCCGATCTAATTT
>JBBTJH010000201.1:0-4215 GCA_038059555.1 Pseudomonadota bacterium
CGAGCCGCGTCCCCTCCGCGAGGGTCGCGGTCACCGGCACCGCGCGCCGGCGCTGTTCGCGCGACAAGGTTGAAGCGATCGGCGATTCCGTCACTTTAGCGACTGACGTCAACGGCACGAAGACGCCGGTGCGTGTCTTGACGAAAAGATTGGACAAGTCGGTCGGATCGTCGACCGGCTCGCCGCCCGCCGAAAGATAGACGTTGATGATGTTGTCGCCGACGAATATTTCCGCTGCGCGATATTCATCCGACATCGCCGCCAAGGTCGTCGTTATAGCAGAGATGGGAACGCCCAGCAGGGACGCAGCCTCCCGATTGACCGCTACGGTGATCTGCGGCCGTGAAAACCGGAAATTCGACCTCACATCCGTGAACAGCGGGTTTTTCTGCATCTCGGCCGACAGCGCCTCGGCGGCGTCGGCGGTTTTCGCATAATCGTCGCCGAGCACGGCGAATTGCAAACCCTGTCCGCCGCCGCGAATGCCAAGGCTGTTGCCGCTGCGGATCATCGCGGTGACGCCGGGAATTTGCGCGGCCATCGGACGGAACTGCGCTTCGATCTGTTGCTGCGTTTCTTTGCGCTCGCTCCAGTCTTTCAAGATGATGCCGACATAAGCGGTATTGCCCCCGCCGATGCCGCTGATTGACACAACATTGGTCGCTACCCCGCGATCGACGAACCCTTTCAGCATTTCCTCGACAACCCGGACTTTGTCATCGACGAAGGCGAAGGTCGCCCCATCCTGCCCGCTGATCGCCATGAACACGCGGCCGCGATCTTCCGTCGGCGTCAATTCGCGCGGAAGCGCTTGATAGGCGAACCAGCCGCCCGCCGCGAAAACTAAAGATACCGCTGCGGGAATAATCGGACGCTCAAGCAGAAAGGAAAGAAACGCGCGATAGGCGCGCGCCGCCGCTGAAATTGCGCCTTGGTTCCCTTGTTGCGCCGTCAGCCGGCCAAAGCGAATAGAAAGCACCGGACAAAGCGTCAGCGCGACGACCGAAGAGATAAGCACCGCAAAAGCGAGCACAAAACCGAACTCGGAAAAAAGCTGCCCCGCCTGCCCTGGCAGAAACGAAATCGGAATGAACACTGCGGCGAGCGTTGCTGTCGTCGCCAGCACTGCAAAGACGATCTCGCGCGTGCCGAGCACGGCGGCGGCGCGTTTTCCGGCGCCATGCGATTTCCATCGTTCAATGTTCTCCGTGACGACGATCGCATCGTCAACGACAAGTCCCGTCGCCATCACAAGCGCGAGCAGCGTCAGCAAATTGACCGAGAAGCCCGCGAGGTAGATCGCCGCGATCGTTCCAAGGAGCGAAACGGGGATCGCGACCGCCGGGATAATGGTCGCGCGCCATGAGCGCAGAAAGAGGAAAATCACGAGGATTACGATCACCGTCGCCGCAATAAGGCTGCCGATGACTTCCTCGATCGACCGCTCGATAAATACGGAATCGTCGGTGTTGATATCGACTTTGACGCCAGCGGGCATATTGCGGTTCAGCTCCGCGACGGCGGCCCTCACCCCCTTCGACACCGCAACCGTGTTTGATTGCGCCTGTCGCAGGATGCCGACCCCGACCCCTGGCGCGCCGTTGACCCGCGCCGACGTCGTCGCGTCTTCAAACGACCATTCGACCAGCGCGACATCGGAAAGGCGCGTCCGGTCATCGAGGCGCAGCGCGCCGATCTCTTCCGGGCTCGTCGCCGGCGTCTCCGCGCGAATGAGAATTTCCTGCGACGCGTTCCTCAATCTCCCGGCGGAGGCGGTAATGGAGGCGCTCGAGACAAGGCGCGCGACGTCATCGACGGAAAAGCCTCTCGCCGCCAGCGACGCCGGCATGAGACGAACGCGGATCGCGCGCTTGCGGTCGCCGTAAACTTGCGCCTGCGCGACGCCTTCGACCGCCTGCAGGCGGGGCGCGACAACGTCCTCGACAAGATCTGCAAGATCGCCGGGCGCCGTTGTCTCCGCACTGACGGCGAGCCGCATGATGGGCTGCGAATCATTGTCCGCCTTGACGACGGTCGGATCTTCAACCTCGTCAGGCAGCCTTCCCATGATTGAGGAAACCGCGTTCTTCACATCGGTCGCCGCGATGTTGATATCGACGCGCGGAGAAAATTCCGCGACGATCCGGCTGCGCTCGCGCGACGATGACGAGGAAACAGAAACGACGCCGTCGACTTGCGCGACCGCGCTCTCGAGGACGGATGTGACTTCCGCGTCGATCGATTCCGGCGTCGCGCCGGGATAGCGCGTCTCGATGGTGACGACGGGGGTGTCGACATCGGGAAGCTCGCGCACTTCAACGCCAAGAAGCGCGGCGAGCCCTGCGATCAGTATCAGCAGATTGACGACGGTTGCGAGGATCGGCCGCCGGATGAAGCCGGCGATGAACCCGCCGTCGCCGGCGGGGACGCTCTCTTCTTTGTTCCGGGGGGCGGTCACGCTTATTGCGCTCCGGCGCTGCGGTTAGCGGGCTGGCCTGACGGCGCGGCGCTTTGCTGCGGAAATGTCATGCCGGGCCGGATTCGATCGGCGCCCTCGACGATGACAAGATCGCCAACCGCAAGATCGCCGTCGATAATCGCGGTTTCATCGCGCCGCTGCAGCACTGTGACGCTCGTGCGCTCTGCCGCGCCGTCGGCGCCGATTTTCCAGACATAAGCGCCGGTGCGGTCCCATTGCACGGCGAGCCCCGGCGCCGACAAAGCAGGCGCGCCCGCATTCGTCGTCGAGACGGCGTAGGTCGCGCCGGGGAGAAGCGCTTCTTGCGCGTTTTCAAAAGCCGCTTCGATTTTCAACGTGCGCGAGGCCGGATCGACGCGGCTGTCGAGCGCGCGGACAACGCCCGTAAGGCGCTTGCCGGCGCCGCCCGCCAGCAGCGCCTCGACGCTTTGTCCGATCGTTATCCCGGTCGCCGCTTCCTGCGGCACGGAAAACTCGATGATCAACGACGAGTGATCGTCGATCGTCGTGACGATATCGCCTGCGCGCACATAATCCCCGGCTTCGATGTCGGTGAGACCGACGACGCCGTCAAAGGGCGCTGAAATCGTGCGCTGCTTTAGCGCGTAATCCGCGCTCTTCAGATCCGCCTCCGCTGCTTTATAGGCGTTGAACGCGGTATCGGCTTCAAGCTTCGACGCTGAATCATCCGTATACAGAGCGGCGAACCTCTCGGAATTCGCCTTGGCGATCGGGAACTGGGCTCTGGCGCGCGCGAGCGCGATCTTTTGCTCCGAATCGTCGAGCTTCAAGATGACGTCCCCGGCCTTGACCGTCTGCCCGGCGGCGGCGGCGACCTTTTCAACGAGGCCGGTCGCTTCCGAGACGAGGGTTACGCTTTTCGCGGCGCGCCCGTAGCCGACCGCATCGATCGCGCGCCCGACATTGGCGGCCGCGACCTTGGCTGTCGTTATCGCCGGCGCGGCGGCGCCGCGCGCAAAATTGCCGGCGCCCCGCCCGCCCGGCGGGAAACCCGCGCCGGATTTATCGCCGTCGGCGCCCGAAGGGCCGGAAGCGATCCAGACCGCCCCCGCGCCAAACGCGAGCCCGACCAGGGCGCCAGCGGCGAATACGCGAGGAAAGGCCATCAATCGGGGATCCTTTGGCGGTTCAGCGGTTCAAATGTCGCCGGCCGGGGCGATCTTTAGGGCCCGGCCAGCTATCGTGGCTATATTAAACGGAGCAGCGCTTACGATTCCGTCGCTAAAACCGGTCACCAACCCGCGATAATCTGACACGGGGGTCCTCAAAAGCTGGAGCGCACAACCGCCGGATGCGCAGCCTAATCGACGCGGCGCCCATCGCGCCCAGCGGGGAAAAATCAGGCATATTATATTATATATGACAACCATACACCCGAACGGTCCCGATTCGCCGTCGCACTAGCAGAAAATGGCGGTAGCGCGCCTTCTTCCGCTTCGGCTTTTCCGCCTTCTTGGAAGGCGTTTTGGTGATCTTGCGAACAACGTCTTCGAAAGCCGCTTCGTCGTCTTAGCACCCTAGCTCGCGGGCTTTCTCCCGAAAGCGATCGATCTGGGGTTTTGGTTTGGTCTTCGCGTTGGTCATGCGCCGCAATTTAGGATGGAGCGGTGCGCGTGTCACGGGAAGAAGGGATCAAGATTACACCGGAAATGATTGAAGCTGGCCTGTGCCCGGTTTTGTGGACGGTCAGTTAAGCTAACGCCATCTTTTCCTCG
>JBBTJH010000202.1:0-4071 GCA_038059555.1 Pseudomonadota bacterium
CTCGCGCCTCGACGATCTTGCCGATGAAATTTCAGTATCGAAAGACCACCGGCGCGCCAACGGCAAGGCGCGCGACGACGATCGTCCGCATAAGGACGGCGTCTCATGGCGCGAAATCCTCACCAAAGCCGATGAGGCCGAACCACTTGATCTCGGCGCCGAAGCGCGGCGCGCGAGCGACGAGCGCGCCATCGCCACCGCCGCGATCAAGATCATCGGCAATTTGCAGGCGTTCACCCTCGATCTTGAAGCGCGCCTTTACGGCGAGCCTCCGCCGGCGCTGCTGGAGCGCTTCGAACGCGGCGACCGCAACGTATTCGCCAACCGCCTGCTCCGCCTCAACGAAGCCGACGTCAAGCGCCGCATCCGCGGAGAATCGGCGCGCGACAAGGTGTTTGAAAAAGGCATCCACGATTTCCTGCAAGGCTTTGAACGCCTGCTCGAGGACGCAACGACGTCGGAGACGGCCGACGAAGAGCTGGAAGAATATCTCTCCTCGCCTTTGGGCCGCGTCTACCTCCTCGTCGGCGCAACGGTCGGCTATTTCGCGTAAGCTCGGACTCGTCTTGATACGGTTTTCCGTATGGATTGACTTAATACGCTAAAGCGTATAATCTTTGTTTATACGTATTGGCGTATAAGTCCGGACCGCAGAGAGCCTCCATGGAACAACCCGCCAGAACTCCGAAACAGATCGGCGCCATCGTCCGGCGGCAGAGACGCCGTCTCGCCCTCTCGCAATCCGAACTCGCGGAAAAAACCGGGCTGCGTCAGGCGACGATTTCCGCGCTTGAAGCTGGCGAGCAAAGCGCCCGCCTCAGGACCTTGTTCGACGTCATGAGCGCGCTCGGCGTCGAAATGGTCGTTCGGGACCGGCGCAAGGCTTCGCCGGAGGATATTTTTTGATGGCGCGTCGTAAGGCGCACGCGCCACTGAATGTGCTGCTCAACGCACGGCTCGTCGGCCGGCTTTCCCGCCATGCCAGCGGCGCAATTGACTTCGCCTATGAGCCGCAATGGCTGGCCTTCGCAAACGCGATTCCTGTTTCCCTGTCGATGCCGCTCCGCGAAGAACGCTACGCCGGCGCACCCGTGATCGCAGTCTTTGACAATCTGCTCCCCGACGGGAAAGCGCTCCGCCGCCGCGTCGCCGAGCGTGTCGGCGCAGAGGGCGATGACGCCTATAGTCTCTTGAGCAAAATCGGCCGGGATTGCGTCGGCGCGCTGCAATTCCTGCCTGACGGGCAAGAGCCCGACGCCGCCGGCGCCGTCAAAGGAAAAATCATCAGCGACGCCCTCATTGCGAACACGCTCGCAAATCTCGCGCGCGCTCCACTCGGCATGAGCGAGGACAACGAATTCCGGATATCTCTGGCGGGGGCTCAGGAAAAGACCGCCTTGCTGCGGTGGAACAAAAAATGGCGCCTGCCCCTCGGTTCGACGCCGACAACTCACATTGTGAAGCCGCAAATTGGCAAATTGGCGAACGGCGTCGATATGACGATGAGCGTCGAGAACGAATATCTCTGCATGAAGCTCGCTGCGGCATTCAGCGTTCCGACGGCCGCTGTCAGCATAGCGGACTTCGACGGCGAACGAGCGCTCGTGGTCGAGCGATTTGACCGACATCTGACAAATGACGACCGCTTGCTGCGTATTCCACAGGAAGATTTCTGCCAGGCGCTGTCGACGCCCCCGACGCTGAAATATCAGTCGGACGGAGGGCCGGGTGCGAGCGCCATCCTCGAGTTGTTAAAGGCAAGCGACGAGCCGGAAGCAGATCGCCTGATTTTCCTGAAAGCGCAGATCCTGTTCTGGCTGCTTGGGGCAACTGACGGTCACGCGAAGAATTTCAGCATTTTCCTTAAGCCGGGGGGCGGATTTCGACTGACGCCGCTATATGACATCCTATCCGCCCAGCCTGCCGTCGATGCAGGTCAGATAAGCCACAACAAATTCAAGCTCGCCATGTCGGTTGGAGACAGCCGCCATTACGGCGTCGAGCGAATCTCGCTGAGGCATTTTGTCGAGACCGCAATTTCAAATGGTTTGCCCGCCTCGGCGGTCAACACGATCTGTGACGATCTTCTCTCCCGATCAGGCGAGGCGACGGATGGCGTCATCGAAAATTTGCCGGCCGATTTTCCAGAAGGGGTTCTGGAAAGCATTGTCGGCGGGGTGAAGCGACGGGCAAAATCGCTTGAAGCGGCGCTAAATTAAAGTGCGCTTGCTCTACCTGTCACCTCTTGGCGGGAGTTCTACGATCCGCTCTTCGACGAACTCGCCGCATCGCCCTGCGCGATGGTCCACTCGACCAGATCGCGCTGGATCGTCTCGAGGCCGGCGTTGAGGGCTGTCGCGGCCGCGCCTGACGTGTCGGCGGCAAGCGGCTGCGAGGCTGAGAAGAGTTTCGAGGCGTAGACGATGCTGCGGCCATTGGTGAGGCGCGCGAAGACAACCGTTTCCGCCGTCAGATTTCCGCCCTCATGCGCGACGGTGAGTGTGCGCAAATCCGTCTGCAGCACATAAGTCGAGACGGGGAGCGTCACGCGGTTGCCGACGGCTTTGATGGCGCCGGTGTTTTCAAAACTTCTGACGAGCGCGGCGCCGAATAACCGCGGCGCGCGGTCGACCCATTCTCCGCCGGCGTAATATTCAATGCGCGCGGGCTCTCGCGAGAGCGCGATCTTCGCCGAATTGAAGGCGAGCGTCGCCTCCGGCTCTTCAACGCCTAAAGACCACGAGACCTCGGCGCGGCCCGCATCGCTGAACGCGACATCCGTCACCTGATAACGCGCGGAAGCGAGCGGCGCTTTGGGCAACACCGAGACGCACGCCTGCAGGAGGAGCAATGCTGCGGCAAGAGTTACTATTCTCATTGCTTTCCCTCATATCGCGGCGTCGACTCGCCGAGAAGATAGCCGCGCGGGTCGCGGTCCAGCTCGCGCAACACCTGATCGAAGGTGCGAAACATCTGCCGCGCTTCGGCGACGGCGGGGCCGACCTGCGTGAGGCCTTGATCTGTAAAAGTGCGGATCGCCTCGCGGTTTTCCGCAATCGCCCCGCGCATTTCCGAAACCATCGCTTTCGTCTCAGCGAGCGTCGCCTTGGCTTCCGCGACGGTTTGCGGGCCGTCCCCGGCCATGATCTTGTCGAGGCTGTCGGCTGTGCGCGCGAGTTTTTCGGAGGCGACCGAAAGGTTCTGGAAGGTCAGCGAAATGTTGTCGTGCTGCTCGGCGAGCGTCCCGGTCAGCGTATCGACATTGGCGAGAACGCGCGTGAAGGCTTGCGTGTTTTCTTCAGATAACAGGCGGTTCGCTGCAGCGATAATGTCGTTAGACCCGGCAAGAATTTGCGCGATGCCGCCCGCGTCCGCTTCAATGCGCGGAACCCCGCGCGTCACGTCTTTCAATAACGGTTCTTGCGCGCTGCCGCCGACAAGCTGGATGATTGCAAGGCCGGTAAAGCCGACAAGTTCAAGCTCTGCTTTGGTGTCGGTTTTGACCGGCGTGTCGCTGTCGACGCGAATGCGCGCGATCACGATCGAGGGGTTATCGGGCGCAATCGTCAGCCCGCGCACTTCACCCTTCTGGATGCCGTTGAAACTGACGGCGGCTCCGACAGAAAGACCGGAGACGCGCTCGCGGAAGATGACGTCGTATTCGTCATAGTCCTGTTTCGTCTGGGTGAGGAATAAAATGGCGAGAAACGCCGCGGCGATGACAATCAGCACCACCGAGCCGACAAACACGTAACTGCCGCGCGTCTCCATAACTCAACCTTTTTCCGCCGCCGGATCGGCGCAGATCCCTTTGGCCGACAGCGCCGCCCGCCCCCGCGGACCGGAAAAATACTCCTGGATCCAGGGGTGCCCGGACCGGCGCACATCGTCGAGCGAGCCGATCGCGATCACCTTTTTTTCCGCCAGCACAGCGACCCGGTCGCAAGTCGCGTGCAGCGTATCAAGATCATGCGTCACCATAAACACCGTTAACCCTAAGGAAGTCTTGAGGTTGACGATCAGCCGGTCGAAGTTCTCCGCCCCGATCGGGTCAAGGCCGGCCGTCGGCTC
>JBBTJH010000203.1:0-7790 GCA_038059555.1 Pseudomonadota bacterium
CGAACCAGTTGAAATCGATCCGCAACTCCGGGTCGTTTGCCGCCGCCCGCAGGGTCTTGAGCGACGCCAGCCAGCCGATGGTCGACGCCGTCACCAGCACAAAGCCGACCAGCATGCGGCCGTCTTCGCGCACGATCAGCGATCCGCCGACCATGTAGCCGATCAAGATGAACGAATAGAGCCCGGCGTTGCACAAGCCGTTGCCGCGCACGAGTTCGTCGATCGCGAGATATTTAGGCATGGCGCTCGTGCGCACCGGCGAAAAGAACGCCGACTGCGCGCCCATCGCGAACAGCATGGTTATCGCAAGCGCGCCGGCGCCGCTCATGAACGCGGCCGCCGCGACGATCATCAGCAAGATCTCGACGAATTTTGTTCGCCGGAACATCATCGAGGTCTCGTATTTGTCGGCGAGCTGTCCAGAGAGGGGCGAAAACAGCATGATGGCGAAGGGAAGCAGCGCGCCGATGAACGGCATCGCGTTGTCAGGCCTGCCGAAATTGGGCGCCGGGATGACGCCGTAAGGGATGCCGATCAGCAACGCTTGCCGCAGCACGTTATCCGAGAATGTGCCGAACGACAGCGCGACCCACATCGGCCAGAAGCGACGCTGCAGAAAAAGCGGCGGCGGTTGGATCTTCAACGTTAACGCGCTCCCAGCATGTCGCGGTCAGAACCCTCGCCGCGCTTCGCCGGCCGCGGATCCGGAAGCGGCGGATGAAGCACATCCGGCGCCTCCAGTCCAATCAGTTCAAGGGACCGCCGTTCGATGGTTTCTTCAAGGCGCGCCATGAAGATTTCCTTTTCAAGCCCCGGCGGGATGGGGTCGAGAAATTCGATCACGGCCTCTCCGGGGATGAGCCGCCAGTCCTGCTGCGGCCAGTGCCGGCCGAGATTGGTCGCGACCGGAACGGCGGGGCATCCATAGGCCGAATACATGTGATAGACGCCGCGCTTGTAGCGATAGCGCTCGCCGACCGGCGCCAGATGGCCTTCCGGGTAAATCAGGATGCGCCGCCCGCTCTCTTGCGCTTTTTTCAACTCGTCATCGACAAGGCGCGCGCGCGCATAGGCGCCGCCGCAATTGTCGACGACGATCGCGCCCATTTTCCGCAGGATGCCGCCAAGCAGCGGTAATTTTTCAAGATGATCGCCGGTGACGAAAGCAAGATCGTAGAACTGCGAAAACATGATGATGCCGTCGCCCCAGCTTTGATGCTTGGCGGCGATGATGCACGGCCCGTCTGGCAGACGCTCTTTGCCGATGACCTTCACCTTTACGCCGCCGATCCAGCGCATCCAGAATTGCATGGCGCGCGTATAGGCGAGGATCCACAGCATGATCGGCTTGCGGCTCGGGATCAAAATCAGCGGCGCGGCCGTCACCGCAAAAAACGCCGACGTGATCCAGTAGGCCGCCTGAAAGAGGATGTTGCGCATGAGTGTTCCTGTCAGCGCGCCAGCGGGCGCATGATGGCGAGCGCCGCCGCTGCGAGCTCGTCCGAATATTTCGATAACGGGCCTTCTAGGCGGCCGTAATGTATTTGCAGCGCGGTCTGCAGCACGACGCCAAGGGCCATGCCGGCGATCAGTTCTGGATCGGCGCGTGAAATCTCGCGCCGCTTCATCGCGCCGGAGATGATGTCTTCGATCGCATCGACGGGGTTATCGGCGCCTTCCGGCGTCGGCAAAAAGCGATGCGTGTTGAGAAGATGAAACGCAAAGAGCGGAAAATTTTCGTCCGCTGTCGCGCTATAGGCATCGACGATTGCGCCGGTCTGTTCGGCGATGCCGCGCCGGGTTCGCGCCGCTTCGCGCACCAGAGTCGCAAGGCGGGTGTGGATCGACAGGAACATCGCTGCGGCGAGATCGTCCTTTGAATCGAAATGGCGATAGATCGAGCCTTCGGCGACGCCTGCCGCCGCGGCGATTTCGCGCGTCGTCGCGGCATCGACCCCGCGCGCGACGAACAAGGTCAACGCCGCCCGTTCGATCCTCTCACGGGCGCTTCCTTCTCCGGTCCGGGGAGGGTCCGCCGCCTCTCGTTTAGCCGCCATGTCGCACCAGAAGTGAGTGAGCGCTCACTCACATAAGCGAGCGCCGACCGCAAGTCAAGGGGCGGGCGGCGGGGGACTGTTAATTGGAGGGTTTGCCCAGAAAAGCGTCGATCCCGGCGCAAGTTTCCTCTTCCATCATATTCCGCGCCATCACGTCAGCCGCATAGGCGTAGGCGTCGACGAGCGGCATTTGCCGCTGGCGGTTGAACATTTCCTTCCCATAGCGGATCGCCGCCGGGCTTTTGGAGAGGATTTGGGCGACCTTCTCCGCCACGACGGCGTCGAGCGCATCGTCCCGCGCGATCTCGTTGATCAAACCCCAGTCGCACGCCGTCGGCGCATCGATGAAGCGCCCGGTGACCAGCATGTCGAAAGCCCGTTTTGCGGAAACATTGCGCGACAAGGCGACCGACGGGGTCGAGCAAAAAAGCCCAAGATTGATGCCGGAGACGGCAAAGCGCGCCGACTGGCTGGCGATCGCAAGGTCGCAAGCGGCGACAAGCTGGCACCCCGCCGCCGTGGCAACGCCGTGCACCCGCGCGATGACAGGGACCGGCACAGACGAGATTGCTATCATCAGATCCGAGCACTGCGAGAACAACGCCGTGTAATAATCTTGGCTCGGCTCAGCGCGCATTTCCTTCAGATCGTGACCGGCGCAAAAGGCCCGTCCCGCGCCGGTTAGGACGACGCAGCGGACACTGTGGTCCCGCGCGATCTCGGCAAATTCCTGTCGAAGGGACGTGAGCAGCGCCTCGGAGAGCGCGTTGAACTGACGCGGGCGATTGAGCTGAAGGGTGACGACGCCGCCCTCATCCATGCGCCGCAGAACCGGTCCGTCAATGTCAATTTCGATCGTCATCTATCATCACCTCAATATGGCTGGTCATTCTGGCAGGTCATTTTAGCCGCCCGGCCGGCGAAGTCACTTCCCAACCTTGAAACAAGGCGATCTGGGACTATATTTTTTCTTGTAGCGGCTTTTTGCCAGCCCAACAGCGCTGGGCTTGATCTTCGTCAAATTTGGAATGCGTCGCCGGAGTCATGGTGATCTTAATATTCCTTAACCGGGAGACAGCGACATGAGCGTCAAGAAAATTTTCGCGCCGATCCAGAACGCCGACACCGCTGAGGGCGCATTGAAAACCGCGATCGCCATCGCGCGCCGTCACAAGGCGCATATCGACGCTTTGCATATTCGTCAGCGCCCCAACGTTCCCGCCGGCGGCTATTATCCGGTCGGCGTTATCTTCGTCGATGAGCAATTGTCCGAATTGAAAGACGCGCTCGACGCGGAAGCGGCGCGGCAGAAAGAAATTTTCGACCGCGTGATGAAGGAAGAAGGCGTCAAAATCATCGCCTCCGCTGCGCATCGCGACGACGCCGGCGCGACCGCCTCGTGGCGCGACCAGCAGGGGATATTGCCGTTCGATCTCTCGGCGGCCGCCCGCGTTTCCGATATTGTCGTTTTCGCCCGCAGCGACGGCGAAATCGGCTATCCGGACGCCAACCTCATCGAAGAAGCGATCTTTCAGTCGGGAAGGCCCGTATTGATTGCGCCGTCCGGCAAGCTCGAGCGAACGCCGCGCCGGATCCTCGTCGCGTGGAATGGCGGGCGTGAAGCGGCGCGCGCTCTCTCGTCGGCGATGCCGTTGTTTGAAGAAACCGATGCGGCGCTGGTTTTGTCAGTCGGCGCTATCCCCTCCGATCTCGAGGGGCCGGAAAAAGCCGCCGAACTCTTGCGTCTTCACGGCGTCAAGGCGGAAGCGCAACGGCGAGAGACGGCCGACGGCGGCGGGGCGGAGGACGGGCTTCTCGACGCCGCGCGCGCCTTCAAAGCCGATCTCATCGTCATGGGCGCCTATTCCCATTCGCGCTGGCGCGAGCTCGTGCTCGGCGGGTTTACGAGAAAGCTGTTGAAGCAGGCGGAATTCCCGCTGTTCCTCGCGCATTGAGCTTGCAGCTGAGTTGATCGCACACGATATCTCGGTCGTTGATCTGACGGGCGAGGCGGGTGGGCGATTTGCTTTCAGGCGATGGACTGGCTGGAGCGACCGGAGTCTTACTTATCGCCTTGGGCGGTTGGCGGACTTATTTGGCTCTTGCTTCGATGTCCTGGTCGAAAACGAAGGGTGTCATTATCGAGAGAGATATTCGCCTGGTTCCAAAGGATCTGTTTTCAGTGACGATTGACGTATCCTACTCCTTCGAAGTTAACGGCTACAATTACGTATCGTCCAACTACGGATCGGGCAGCGGAGCGATGTCGAGGTTTTGGCTGCCCGGATTTAGAAAAGATTTTTTTGTTGGTTCCGAATTGGAAAAGGGCGGCGAGGTCGAAGTGTATTTCGACCCTCGTAATCCTCGCCGTTGCGCGCTCGTTGTTGGCGACTTTGTTTGGCCGGTTTTTGCTATGATTTTCGGGGCTGCAACCGTTGCTTTTGCTTTTGGGTTGATCCAGTTATAAAATGACTGTGACTGGGCGCCATAGATTGTCTGAACAAAGAATATTCGCCATCCCGATCCGCGTTTATTACGAGGACACCGATTTTTCGGGCGTCGTCTATCACGCGCGCTATCTGCATTTCTTCGAGCGCGGGCGGACTGAGGCGCTGCGCGCCTGCGATATTTCGCATACGGAGCTTTTAGGCCGCGAAGAGCCGCTCGCCTTCGCGGTGCGCAAGATGACGACCGAATGGATCTCTCCGGCGCGGATCGACGATCTTCTCGACGTGACGACGCGCTTCCTTGAGGTCAAAGGCGCGCGGATGCTGATCGACCAGGAAATGCGCCGCGGCGACAGGCTGCTCGCCAAGGCCTCGGTCGAGGCCGCTTGCATGAATCTTGAGGGCAAGCCCCGGCGCCTGCCCGCCGAACTCATCGCCCGCTTCGGCTTGGGGCGCGGTTAACCCCCTCTTAACCCTTTTCGCAACCATGGCGGGCGGCGAGGGATGGGCGGCGATTAAACTTCGTCAAAGCCCGTCCTCGCGCAGTCAAAGCCTTTGCCGGGTGGGCCGGAAGCCGCTATCAGGTTACGAAATCACGGGACTTCCGGCGGGGCCGTCAGGTATGGCGCCTCCGTCAGCGGTCTTTTGCGCGTCCTTCCGGCGCCGCAAAAAGGTCGCAGGCCAAAGGTAATGAGGGCCGCTCAGCCGGCGCCTCTAACGGCATATCGAGAGGGATTAAAGACCATGGAAGCAGATGTCGTCGCAGCGGCGGGCACAACGATCGGCGGGGAATTCAGCCTGTTGAGCCTCTTTTTGTCGGCGGGTCTCGTCGTCAAGATCGTCATGGGCATTTTGATTTTCTCCTCAATCTGGTCGTGGGCGGTCATCATCGACAAATCGCTGCTGTTCGGGCGGCTCAAAACCAAATCCGCGCGCTTTGAAGACGCCTTCTGGTCCGGCCGTCCGCTTGACGAGCTCCATCGCAAGCTCGGCGACAAGGGCGATCACCCGATGGCGCGCGTCTTTTCGTCCGGCATGACGGAGTGGCAGCGCGCCAAGGACGTCGGCCGCACCGAAGGCCTCGTCGCCGGAGCGAAAGACCGCATCGACAAAGTGATGAACGTCGTCGTCGCCCGCGAGCTTGAGGGCGCCGAAAGAAATCTAGGCGTTCTCGCAACGATCGGCTCAGCCGCGCCCTTCGTCGGTCTTCTCGGCACGGTCTGGGGCATCATGACGGCGTTCCAGGCGATCGCCGCGACCAAAGACACGAACCTCGCTGTTGTTGCGCCCGGAATCGCGGAAGCGCTCTTTGCGACCGCGCTCGGACTTCTCGCCGCGATCCCGGCGGTTGTCGGCTACAACCGTTATTCGGCGGCGCTGAATTCCTACGCTGTGCGCCTGCAAGGCTTTGCGGACGAGTTCTCCGCTATTCTCTCGCGCCAGCTTGATGAAAGGTCGCGCTGATGGGCGCTTCTATGGGCGGCGGCGCGCATCGGCACAGACCAGGCCGCATGCGCGCGATGTCGGAAATCAACGTGACGCCGCTGGTCGACGTCATGCTGGTGCTGTTGATCGTCTTCATGGTGGCGGCGCCCCTGCTGACGGTCGGCGTCGCGGTCGATCTTCCCGAGACCGCCGCGCAGCCGATCCCCGACCAAGGAGAGCCGCTCACCGTCACCATCACCAGCGACGGCACGATTTTCGTCCAGGAAACGGCGGTCGCGCTCGACGCCCTCGTGCCGCAGCTCGAGGCGATTGCAACAGCGGGCTATGACCAGCGTATCTATATTCGCGGCGATCAGGCGCGCACTTACGGCGAAGTTGTTCGAGTGATGGGAAAAATCAATGCGGCGGGCTTCCGGCGCATCGGCCTTGTCACCGATCCGGAACTGGAATGACGCGGGGGTTGTAACAAGGCTCCATGCGTTTTGGCGTTATCGCATCTGCTCTTCTCCATGTCGGCGCGATCGGCCTCGCATTCTTGTCGCTGCCTGAATTCATGCGCACCAAAGTTGTCGAGGCGCCGGTCATTCCGATCGAGCTGATCGCGCAAGCAGAACTTGCCGATAGAACCAGCGTCCCGGCGGCCGCGCCAAAGCCCAAGCCGAAAGAAGTAAAACCCCCCGACCTCCCTAAACCAAAGGCGGAAGAGCCAAAGCCGACGCCGAAAGCGGAACCAGAGCCCGCGCCCAAACCCAAAGCTGAAGAAAAAAAGCCGGAGCCGAAAGCGGAGACGCCCAAGTCGAAACCGCAATCAAAACCCAAGCCGAAACAGGAAGATCTCGATCTCGATGCGCTCTCCGCGCTCGTCGATAAATCGCGCAAATCCGAGCCGGCCTCGGACGCCGACGCCGATGCGATGCTGGAGGCGGAGCGCGCGCGCGCCGCGATCGGTGCCGGCGACCGGCTGACCGCGAGCGACATCGACAAAATGCGCGCCGCCGTGTCGCGCTGCTGGAATGCGAGCGCGATCATCGGCGCGCCGGAGCCTGAAAAGCTGATCGTCGAGATTGATATCGATCTCAATCGCGACGGCTCGCTCGCCGGCACGCCCCGGGTCGTCAATGCGCTCGAGATCAATCTTTCGGGAAACCGCTTCTGGAAAGTCGCCGAGCAAAACGCGATCCGGGCGGTGCAGGCCTGCGCGCCCTATGATTTTTTCGATCAAGCGCGCTACCAGGAATGGAAGGCGTTCACGCTCAATTTCGATCCAAGCATCATGGCCGGATTTTAAGCGTTTTTCGCTCGCGGGCGCCTTATTTCCGGGCCGCGAAGCATCTAGGGTCCACGCGATTTATGAGTCTTTGAACAGGAAGCGACATGATCAGACAGGCGTTATTTGCGGTCTTTGCGGCGGCGATCGGACTTACAGCGGCGACGCCTGCGGACGCGCGCGTCCGGATCGACATCACGCAGGCGACGGTCGAGCCGATGCCGGTCGCGGTCCCGGATTTCAAGGGAACCGACAGCCAGCTATCGAGCCTTGGCCGCGATGTCACCGGCGTCATCATGGCGGATCTCGACCGTTCGGGGCTGTTCAGCGTCATCGACCAGCGCGCCTATGTCGAAAAGCTCGATAGCGTCGATGTCCGCCCGAGGTTTCCTGACTGGCGCATCATCAATGCGCAAGTGCTGGTCGTCGGCGAAGTGCGTCAGACGCCGGACGGGCGCATCGAAGTCGCCACCCGCGTCTGGGACGTTTATTCAAACGAGCAACTGGGCGCCGTGTCGTTCAAGACGCCGGCCGACAACTGGCGCCGCGCTGCGCACAAAGTCGCCGACTTCG
>JBBTJH010000204.1:0-4812 GCA_038059555.1 Pseudomonadota bacterium
CGATGCCGACGCCGCCTTTTTCGCTCTCATCCATCGAGCGTCCGACGACGCGGAACCAGTCATAGCCGTTCTCAACGGCGAGCTCGGCCGCGCGCAGCAGCGCATAATCATCAACCACGTCCGGCGGCGTCGCGCCGTCGCCCGCAAAGACGATACGGTAGCGATCGGCTTCGACCCGGGTCTCGGTGTAGCCGTAGCCTTTGGAATCGGCCGGGCCGTAAGCCGTGCCGACAGCCGTCGCGCAGGCGGCGAGCGCTATAGCTGAAAGCGCTATCAATAATCGACGCATGATCCTTATCCCTCTCATTGGCTGGTGCGGAGATTACCACTCCGGCTTGCCGGCGCAAAACCCCCGAGCGCAGATCGTTGAGCGGCGGATAATGTCAAAACGATGGTTTTGACGCAGTTTCTCACCCAAATAGCCGCATCACGACGTCCGGTCGCATCAAAATGGTCAGCGCGACGCCCGCCAGCGCGCCGCCCAGATGCCCCTCATGGGCGATGACGCGGTTCGTCCTTTCCATCAGCTGCGCGGAGATCGCCATGAACAGGACGCCGTACAGGATCGCCGGGATCGGGATCGGAATGAACATGATGTAGAGCGGCTGAAACGGGTGGAAACAGCAAAACGACAACACGACGCCGGAGACTGCATCCGACGCGCCAATCGACGCGTAAGCGGGATTGTTGCGATTGACCCTTAGGGAGACGAGCCCGCTCGCGATAATCGCGCCGAAATAAACGACGAGAAATCCGGACTTGCCGAGAAGCCGCTCAACCTCCGGCCCGAAGAAAAACAAGGTCATCATGTTGAGAAGGAGATGCGCGAGATTGGCGTGCAGAAAACTCGACGTCAAAATCCGGTAATACTGCTTCTGGTCGCGGACGGCTTGGACCTGAAACGCGAATTGATTGATGAACGTCCGGTCGATGTAAAAAGCGTAGATGCTGATGATGATATTGACGCAGATCAGCGCAAGCGTCGCCGGCGATGAGAGGATTTCCACCAGCTATTCCCCGCAAGCCTGATCGGATATCGCCATTTCAGTAATTTCCCCCGCTCGCTTTTTCGGCGCGTCAGCGCGCCTCTTTGCGATGCTCTTCCGGCGTCAGCGTCCGCATCGCCATAGCGTGGATTCGCTCTTTCAGCTCTTCTTTTTGAATATCGTTAACGGCGCGCTGGCGCGCAACCCTCGATAGGCCCTCAAACTGCGAGGAGACGATCAACAGGCGAAAATGCGATTCGCCCCCCTCCCGCGCCCCGGCGTGACCAGCGTGAAGATGCGACTCGTCCTTCACCTCGAGGAGCTCGGGGTGGAGCTCCGCCCGGAGGCTTTTTTCGATCTTTTCGGCGATTTTCATCGAATCTATCCTGTCAATCACATTATTTGATGCGCCTCGCCCGGCTGGGCCCCCGTGTCAAGATTGTATCAACCGGGCGCGCGCACCATAATCGGCCCATGGGATATTCCTACAAGCCGCGACACGGCTACGACATCCGCGTTAAGCCCCCCGGCGAGGGGGCAAAGCCCCCCGTCTGGGCGCGGGGGCACACGCGCGTTTGCGACCTCGAGGGCTGCGCCAAAAAGGCGGCCGTCCGGGTCGCAAAATCGCCGCGCGAGACCGAGACCAAAGTCTGGCTCTGCGAGGAGCACGCGAGAGCTCATAACGCGCAATGGAATTTCTTCGAGGGTCTTTCTGAAAGCGAAGCGCAAGCGGCGAGGCTCGCCAATATCTATGGCGACCGGCCGACTTGGAAGATGGGCAAGAACGAGCGCGCGCGCGCGGCCGCCAAGGCGCGCGGCCCGGCCGATCTTCGCGACGCTTACGGCATTTTTTCAGAAGCGGTGAAAAAATCGGCGCAAGAGCGCGACGCCAGCCGCAACGGCCGTCCGGTTTCAAAACTGCAGGAAAAAGCCTTCACCACGCTGGAGCTGAAAGCCAACGCCGAAGCCGGCGAGATCCGGCGGCGCTACGCGGAATTGCTTCGACGGTTCCACCCGGACGCCAATGGCGGCGACCGCAGCGCCGAGACGCAGTTGCAAGAAGTCGTCCGTGCACACCACATCTTGAAAAAAGCCGGCTTTTGCTGAAAGCGCCGGCTGACCGCAGGGGCGTTCGATGTTTGTCGGCCATTATGCGCCCGCCGCCGCATTAAAGCCGCTATCGCCGAAGACGCCGCTTTGGCATCTCTTTATTGCGGTGCAGTTTCTCGATTATCTGTGGTCGGTCTTCATCCTGACGGGCGTTGAGAAGGCGCGCATCGTTCCGGGGTTTCTCGAAGCGAGCGATCTCGATCTTTATTTCATGCCCTATACGCACAGCCTCGCCGCCGCGATCTTCTGGTCGCTGCTGGGCGCCGCGCTCTATCGCACCTTGATCAACGCGCGCGCCGGTTTTGCGGGCGCGATCCTCATCGGCATCGCCATTTTCAGCCACTGGCTCGGCGACTTGCTGACGCACGCGAAGGATCTGGCGCTCTGGCCGGGTTCGGACGAAAAGCTCGGCTTGAGCCTCTGGTCCTCCCTGACATTCAGCAAGGGCGTCGAACTTGGCTTATTTCTCGGAGGGTTCATCCTCTATCTTGGCGGCACATCTCCCAAAGGGGCGATGGGACGGATTGCGCCCGCGATCGTCATCGCCGCCCTGATCGGCATCGACGTCTACGCCGCGACCGCAGCGCCGCCGGCGGACATCCGGATCTTCGCGGTCCTTGCGCTTGTCTCCTATACTCTGGTCGCCGGGCTCGCGGCCTGGCTCGACGCTGTCCGGTCGCCCCGTCAACGCTGATCGTCAGCGCTGATTGGCGGCGCTGATCGGCGCTCTTGAAATCCGACGCCTTTCGGGCAAGGGTCCGCCCCGATTTCAGCGATAGAATGAGCGATATGGCGAGCCTCGACGACAAATTCATGGAAAAGCCCGACGCCAAGGTCGATGCGAAGAAAACCTTCGGCGTCGATTTCTCAATTCCGATTCCGTCGTTTTCCAAACCGAACGAATATGTGCCGGCGATTGACCCGGCCTATCGCTTCGATCCGCAGACGACGCGAGCGATCCTCGCGGGCTTTGCCTATAATCGCCGCGTGATGGTCCAGGGCTATCACGGCACCGGCAAGTCGACGCACATCGAACAGGTCGCGGCGCGCCTTAACTGGCCGTGCGTGCGCGTCAATCTCGACAGCCATGTCAGCCGCATCGATCTGATCGGCAAGGACGCAATCGTTGTTGAAAACGGCCAGCAGGTGACCGCGTTCAAGGAAGGCATTCTGCCGTGGGCGTTCCAGCGCCCGGTCGCGCTTTGCTTCGACGAATATGACGCGGGCCGCCCGGACGTCATGTTCGTCATTCAGCGCGTCCTTGAATCGGAAGGGCGCCTCACCCTTCTCGACCAGAACAAAGTGCTGCATCCAAATCCGTACTTCCGCCTGTTCTCGACGACGAACACGATCGGCCTTGGCGATACGACCGGCCTTTACCACGGCACGCAGCAGCTCAATCAGGGCCAGATGGACCGCTGGTCGATTGTGACGACGCTCAACTATCTCGCTCATGACGAGGAAGTTGAAATCGTCATCGCGAAAGCGCCGCTCTACAATTCAAAAGAAGGAAGGCAAGCGATCGGCGCGATGGTGCGCGTCGCCGACATGACGAGGAACGCCTTCATCAACGGCGATCTTGCGACCGTGATGAGCCCCAGAACCGTGATCACCTGGGCCCAGAACGCCGAGATCTTCCAGGACATCGGCTACGCCTTCCGCGTCACCTTCCTCAACAAATGCGACGAACTTGAACGCCCGACGGTCGCCGAATTCTACCAGCGCGCCTTCGGCGAGGACCTCCCCGAGGCCGCCTATCAGGTGGAAGTCGCCTGAAGGCGATCTGCCTTTGGAGGGTGAGCGGCGCGCAAAACCGTTGTAGGCTTGCGCCGGTCTTTGCCCTCTGGAGGAGATTTCGATGCGCCTTTCCCATGCGGCCTTCGCCGCTTTTTTGATGTCCGGCCCTGTTCTCGCCGCCGACGCGCCAACGCTGTCTCCGGAGGCGCTCAAAGTCATCGCCGGCATCGATGCGCGCTCCGGCGAGATTTCCGATCTCGCGTCGAAAATCTGGGGCTACGCCGAAGTCGGCTATAAAGAACAGCAATCCTCCGCGCTGCTCCAAAGCGCGCTCGAAGCTGAAGGGTTTGCGATAAAACGCGGCGTCGCCGGCATCCCGACCGCCTTTATCGGCGAATGGGGGAATGGCGGGCCGGTGATCGCGGTCCTTGCCGAATTCGACGCCCTCCCCGGCATCAATCAGGACGCGGTGGCGACCCGCACGCCGATCGAGGGGAAAGCGGCAGGCCACGCCTGCGGGCATAATCTCTTCGGCGCCGGCTCCGTCGGCGCGGCGATCGCGATCAAGAACTGGCTCGCCGAAACGAAGACGCCCGGCACCATCCGGCTCTACGGAACGCCCGCCGAAGAGGGCGGCAGCGGCAAGGTCTATATGGTGCGCGAGGGCCTCTTCAAGGATGTCGATTTCGCGCTTCATTGGCATGCGGACGATGAAAACGCCGCCGAGGCGCAGACGAGCCTTGCGAACCGGTCGGCGAAATTCCGCTTTCACGGCGTTTCCGCGCACGCGGCCGGCGCGCCGGAGCGCGGCCGCTCAGCGCTCGACGGCGTTGAATCCTTCGACATGATGGTCAACATGATGCGCGAACATGTCGATCAGGACGCGCGCATTCACTACGTCATCACCGAGGGCGGCAACGCGCCCAATGTCGTCCCTGATGAGGCGGAAGTTTTCTATTACGTCCGCCATCCGGAGACC
>JBBTJH010000205.1:0-3383 GCA_038059555.1 Pseudomonadota bacterium
AAACTCCTGATCGCGAAAAACCGTGAAGCCTTCCTTCAGGCACAACTGAAACCAGTCGCGGCAGGTGACGCGATTTCCCGACCAGTTGTGAAAATATTCGTGCGCGACGATCGACTCGATCGATTCATAATCGGCGTCGGTCGCGGTTTCCGGCGAGGCGAGAACATAGGCGGAATTGAAAACATTGAGGCCCTTGTTCTCCATCGCGCCGAAATTGAAATGGTCGACCGCGACGATCATGAAAATATCAAGATCGTATTCGCGGCCGAACGTCTCTTCATCCCATCTCATCGCGCGCTTGAGGCTGTCGAGCGTGTAGCCGCATTTGTCGATGTTTTTCGCCTGAACGAAGACTTTGAGCGCGACCTTGCGGCCCGATCTGGTGACGAACTCGTCTTGCGCCGCGACGAGATCGCCGCCGACGAGCGCGAAAAGATAGGAGGGCTTCGGGTGGGGGTCCGCCCATTGCGCGTAATGGCGCCCCCCCGGAAGATCGCCTGCCGCGAGTTTGTTGCCGTTAGAGAGCAGCACCGGGTAGGCGCTTTTATCCGCCTCGATCCTGACCGTGAATTTCGACAGGCAATCCGGCCGGTCGGGATAATAGGTGATGCGGCGAAATCCCTCGGCCTCGCACTGGGTGCAGAACATGCCGCTCGAAATATAAAGACCGGAGAGCGAGGTGTTCGCCGCCGGCGCGCAGGATGTCTCGATTTCAAGCATGAAATCGTGCGGCGGAGAGTGGATGGTCAGCGTTTCCGCCGTTCGCGAATAGGCGGTCGGCGCAAGCGCGTCCTCGTCAATTGCGATCGACAAAAGGTCGAGCCCTTCGCCATCGAGGATGAGGGGCGCGCCGGGCTCTGCGCCTGCCGCGCGGCGGATCGCGAGGCGGGATTTGACGATCGTTCGCGCGGGGTCGAGCGCGAAGGCGAGATCGACATGCTCGACGAGGTAAGCCGGAGGCTTGTAGTCGGCAAGGCGGGTCCGTGGGACGGTGTCGGTGGGCATGCGTCAATTTCCTAATATCGTGCGGCTCTCTCGGCGAGGCGCATCAACCGCCAGTTTCAGATTCTAGAAAGGCTTCGGCGAATTCGTGCGCCGCCATCGTCCTGGCGATCTCGTCATAATTCACGAGGGTCTCGCGAAGAGGGCGCATATTGAGCTTTCGGTGTCCGCTCGCCAACTCAAGCGGCTCGAGACCGAGCAGGGAAAACATCTGCCGATTGGCTTGCCGCATCGCGTCTTCGTTCCCGAAATAGTCCGCGTAATCGACGATGAGGCGGCGCGCAGGATCGATCTCGTCAAGCGTCGCGCAGAGCCGGGTAGTCTCGTCCGCCACCACGCGCACGCCTTTAAGGAAGTCGTCCGCGGGAATGGTCAGCGGCGCAAAGCTGGTCGCTTCACGATCTTGCGCCGCCGCCTGGCCGGTATTTCTTAACATCAAGGCTGACACATAGCGCCGCACCGGATTGCGCCGGACAAGGCCGATCACCCGCAGTCCCTGACGCTCCTTGAAGTAATCGATGACGCCGCGTCGCTCGGCGTTAAGGTGGAAGTCCTTGAGGCCGACCGCCAGAACTTCGGAGCGGCGTTTCAAATTCAAGGGCCGCCCGTGTCGCAGCCGGTCGGGGACGGCGGCCGCCTGTCCGGCGTAGAAGACGCAAGGATTATCGAAGAAGCCGTCGAGATAGCGCTTGACGCTCTGGGGCGTGTCGGTGCGGCCAAACAAGCGCCTCATGCGCCACGGGTGCGTCCAGTCGCCGAGCGTCTCGCCAAAATTCAGCGCGGCGGGATGCTTGTTCAGCAGGTTTACAAAATAATTGCTGCCGCTGCGGCCGTTGGTGAGGATGAAGTAGCTCACGCGTTTGTTCATGGCGCCGCCCAAGGGACTATTATTGCCAGGCACATTTAGATAATGAGGGCGCCGCGTCAAGCGACATGACCCGCGATCTTCGAATTGGCGGGGCGGCGACGGGATTGCGGACCTGCGAGAAACATACGATGCGACATTTTCTGAACACTGCCGACTGGAGCCGGACCGAGCTGGAGGCGATGCTGGACGACGCTCGCGCGATGAAAAAATCGCCGCTCGGCGACGCGCTGAAAAACAAGTCGGTCGCGCTGCTCTTTCTCAATAACTCGTTGCGGACGCGGACTTCCTTCGACATCGGCGTCAATCAGCTTGGCGGGCACGCTGTGACGCTGTCTCCGTCCGGCGGCATGTGGCCGCTGGAGTTTGAAGACGGCGTCGTCATGGACGGCGAGGCGGAAGAGCATGTGAAGGAGGCGGCAACCGTCCTGTCGCGTTACTGCGACATGATCGGCGTGCGCGCCTTTCCGAAATTCGTCGACTGGAAGGAAGACCGCAAAGACAAAGTGCTGTCCGCTTTCGCGAAATATTCCGACGTTCCTGTCATCAACATGGAAACGATCACCCATCCTTGTCAGGAGCTCGCGCACATCCTCGCCTTGAAAGAGCAGTTCGAGCTTGAAGGGCGCGGCGGTCTCGACGGCAAGAAATACGTCCTCACCTGGACCTACCACCCGAAGCCCTTGAACACGGCGGTCGCGAATTCCGCGCTGATGGCGGCGGCGAAATTCGGCATGGATGTGACCTTGCTCTGTCCGACGCCCGACTATGTTCTGGACGAGCGCTACATGATGCAGGCGGAAAAAGACTGCCGCGCCAACGGCCGCAAGCTCACCGTCACGCACAATATCGAGCAAGCCTACAAGGACGCGGAAATCGTCTATTGCAAAAGCTGGGGCGCGCTTCCTTATTTTGGAAACTGGGCGCCGGAAAAGCCGATCCGCGACGCGAACAAGCATTTCATCGTCGATGCCAAGAAAATGGCGCTGACGAACGACGCGCTCGTCTCGCATTGCCTGCCGATGCGCCGCAACGTCAAAATGACCGACGCGGTCTTCGACGGCCCCAATTGCATCGCTTACAGGGAAGCCGAAAACCGCCTGCATGTGCAAAAAGCGATCATGAAGGCGTTGGTAAGGTAATGACCACGCCCTCACTCAACACGCGGCAGACGATCGTTCAGCTTCTCTCCAACATGCAGGACGGGAAGGAGATCCGCGCTTATCTCCAGCGGTTTTCGTCCATTGATCAGTCGCGTTTCGCCGTCATCAAGATCGGCGGCGCTATCCTTCAGGAACAGTTGAAGGAAACCGCCGATGCGCTCGCCTTTCTTCACACGGTCGGCCTGACGCCGATCGTCATTCACGGCGGCGGGCCGCAGCTTGACGCGACCTTGAAGGAACGGGGCGTCGAGACGCCGAAGATCGACGGGCTGCGCGTCACCGACGCGGCGACCATGGACGCCGCGCGCGACGTTTTCATCGGCGAGAACATCAAACTCGTCGAAGCCGTCAGA
>JBBTJH010000206.1:0-4974 GCA_038059555.1 Pseudomonadota bacterium
AAGCCCGCGCTCCTCCCGACACTCGCGCGTCAGCTCGCCGCTGGTCGCGGCGGCGAGTACGGACTGGCGGAAGCGCTTGAAAATACCGGGGACGCAGTCGAGGCGGCGTCGGCAGGCGTCGACGCGCGTAAGCAGGGCGTCGAGCTTGTCAGAAATTCGTTGCTGCTCGGCGAGCGGAGGGACCGGCAGCTTGAGCTGGGCGAGGTTGCCCCGCGAGATCCTGCGACGCGTCATTCCTCAGATGAAAATAGCCAAAAGCCGCAGCCGCGATCAGAGCCGCTCCGCCGAAGACGCCCAGAATTGCGGTTCGCTTTCTCATTGTTCCTTCGGCTGGAGCGGGAAAAGGCGCCCGCCCCTCGCTCACCGGCTGCCGATCCCGAGCAGCGCGACGCGCACCGTCATCAGGACAATCAGGAGATCGAGCAGCAGCGAGAAATGCTTGATATAAAAGAGATCGTAGGTGAGTTTCGTCCGCGCGCCGTCGATCGAGGCGGTGTATTCGTGTTTCACCTGCGCCCAGCCGGTAATCCCTGGCTTCACCAGATGGCGCTCATGATAATGCGGAATTTCTTTTTCAAGGACCGTGACGAATTCCGGCCGTTCAGGACGCGGGCCGACGAAGCTCATCTCGCCGCGCAAAATGTTGATCGCCTGCGGGATCTCATCGATTCGCGTGCGGCGAATGAAGCGCCCGACGCGAGTGACGCGACTGTCATCGGCGGCCGCCCAACGTGCGCCGTCTTTTTCGGCGTCTGTCCGCATCGAGCGAAACTTGAAAATCTCGAATTCTTCGCCGCGAAAACCGATCCGGCGCTGACGATAGAGAATGGGTCCTTTGCTATCGACGCCAATGGCAAGCGCCGTCACGAGCAGCAGCGGCGCCAGAAAAATGAGCAGGCCGAGCGCGGCGAAAACGTCAAAAAAGCGCTTGCTCCATTGCGCCGGCCTCGGTGCCCGCAACCTGATGCGCTTTTCAATGTCATTATCGTTGACCGCCGCTAGGTCGATCCGACCTGCCGCTTCTTTCGAGCGTGCGCCGACGCCGACAGCGCCCATCAGCATCCCATGACCGAAGTCGCGCACCGGTTTTGGCGCAAAAGCGCCCGCCATCACGAGGCAAAACGGCGATGCTGTCGCGAAGGCGGCAAAGAACGCGGCCCGATCCGGCAAATCTCTTATTCCCTCAAACGCTTCGGCAAGCATCGTTGCACCGCTTTGCGACAGTTCGAACCTGAATTGCGCCTTTTCGGCACAGTCTCGTTGGGTGAAGCGAAAAACGCGCCTAACAAACCGTTAACGCGGCTTTCTGTGCAAGTCGATTATGGCGATAAAAGGGGCGCGGCTGACCGTCGTAGATGGAGAGTTCAGCGGCAGCGTCCGGCAGGAGCCGGTCCGTCGTCAGAGCAATTTGAGGATGATCGCCCAAAGCGTGGCCGAGGAGCCGATCCAGAAGGCCCAGCACAAAGACAGCGGCAACGCCTGCTGAGAGAGGGCCAAATCCCCGGTTCCGGAAAACGCGCGTTGCTGCTTCATGGTTCCATTTGATCTTCTGAAATCGTCAATTAAAACTTAATTTCTGCTGACAATTCATAAGGATCAGATCAAACGGGGAAGACCGCCCCAAGGTCAGGGCGATGATTGAGAACCGCCGGGGCGTCACGCGCGAAATGAGGCTTTTGACTTTCACGACGCTCTACCCGAACGAAGCGGCGCCCTCGCACGGGGTTTTCGTCGAAAACCGGCTGGAGGCTTTCCGGCGCCATTCCGGCGCCGAGCAGCGCGTCATCGCTCCCGTGCCCTGGTTTCCGGTCGCCCACCCGATCTTTGGCCGCTATGCGCGGTATGCGGCCGCCCCAAGGGCCGAGCATCGGCGCGGAGTAGAGGTTCATCATCCTCGCTACTTCCTGCCGCCGAAGATCGGGATGGATTACGCGCCCGCCGCCCTCGCCCGGATTTTCGAACGCGAAGCGCGCGCCCTGATCGCCGCTGGATACGATTTCGATCTCATCGACGCGCACTATCTCTATCCCGACGGCGTCGCGGCGGTGCGAGTTGCGCGCGCGCTCGGCAAGCCGGTCGTCCTCACCGCGCGCGGCAGCGATGTGACGCTGTTTCCAAAATTCGAGCGCCAGCGCGCCATGATCCTCGACGCAATTTACAAAGCCGACGGGGTGGTCGCCGTCGCCGCCGCTCTGAAGGAGGATCTGGTCAGGATCGGGGCGCCGGCTGAAAAAATCACGGTTCTGCGAAACGGCGTCGATCTCTCCTTGTTCACGCCTCAAGGCCGCGACGCCGCCAGAGCCCGCATGGGCTTAAAAGGAAAGGTCGTTGCATCGGTTGCCAGCCTGATCGAGCGGAAAGGCCACGACATCGTCATTCGCGCGGTCGCCGCACTCCCAGATGCGACCTTGCTCATCGCCGGGGACGGCGAAGAGCGCGGGCGGCTTCAATCGCTCGCACGGAACCTCGGAGTTGAAGGCCGGGTGCGCTTTCTCGGCGAGTGCGCCCACGGCGATCTCGCCGAAATTTACGCGGCCGCCGATGCGCTGGCGCTTGCATCTTCGCGCGAGGGCTGGCCGAATGTGCTTCTCGAAGCGATGGCCTGCGGAACGCCAGCCGTCGCTTCAGACGCCGGCGGCAATCGCGAGGTGATCGCATCGCCCGCCGCCGGACGCATCGCAACGGAGCGAACGCCCGAAGCCTTCGTCGCCGCGCTCAACGATCTCCTCGCCTCAACCGATCGGGCGGCGACAAGGCGCTACGCCGAGGGTTTTTCATGGGACGATACTTCGGCTGGCCTCACAAAATTGTTCGGCGATATCGTAACGCGGGAAAAGCAACACGCTGCAATTTCGGTCAAGCCGCTCCTGCGGAGCGCCCTCGTCAAACCGCGCCTGATCGTCACCGTCGATACGGAAGAAATTTTTGACTGGTCGGGGTTTTCGCCGACCGGGCACAAGGTTGCGCGCCCCGCCGATATTGATCGCTTCCAGACGCTCTGTGAAGAATTCGGCGCACGCCCGCTCTATTTCCTCACCTATCCGCTGATGTCGAACGCGGAGAACGCCGGGTATTTTCGCCAGCTCGCCGAGCAGGGCCGCGCCGATCTCGGCTTGCATCTGCACCAATGGAACACCCCGCCGATCGACGGATTTTCGGGAGACTATTATTCCTGGCAATGCAATCTGCCGCCCGAAGTTCATGCGGCGAAGCTGAAGTCGCTCAGCGAAGCGTTCGAGCGCGCGTTCGGATTTCCCCCGCAAGCGCACAGGGCCGGAAGATACGGCGTTTCGGCGCTCGCTTATCGCGAAATCGCCGGCGCCGGCGTGCGCTTTGATTTCAGCCCATCATCGAGCTTTGATTTCTCCGCCAATGGAGGACCTGATTTTTCCACTCTCGCCAACCTGCCGTTTGAAATCGTCACCGATCAGGGCGGCGTCATCGTGACGCCCGTTTGCGGCGCGCTCGCGGTGCGCGGCGGTCGCACGTTTTTAAAGCAGCCGTCTGCGCCCGGGTTCGGCAACCGCCGCGCGCCTTATTCGCGCAAGCTGACCGCCGCGTTCCGACTTTCCTGCGAACAGGCGCGTTTTGATGAGCTTGTCTCGTTGACAAAGAGCCTTGGGAAGGAAGGCGCGCCGGTCCTCACATTTTCGCTGCATTCGACGACGTTGACCGTCGGCGGCAATCCTTATGCGAAAGACGCCGCCGCGATTGAGGCGTCATTGGCGCTCACCCGCCGTTATTTTGAATTCTTTACAAAAGGTTTCAGCGGCGAGTTTGCCGGGCTGTCCGATCTTGCGGATATCTATTCGCCGCAGAATTAACCTTAACCGGCCATTAAGCCGACAATTCTAATTCTACCCTTGGTGAGGACGCCTCACACAGGAAAGACGCTCATGGACCTGATCGAAATCGCCCGCATCTTTTTCGCGCTGATCGCCGTGATCGGCATGATCGGGCTCGCCGCTGTCGCCGCGAAAAAACTCGGCTTGCAAAACGGCGTCGTCTCTTTGAACCGCGCGCGCCGCCTCGCCATTGTCGAGACCTTGCAGCTCGATCCGCGCCGCCGCGCCGCGATCATCGCCTGCGATGGGCGCGAGCATCTGATCATTCTCGATCAGGGCCGGGTCACCGTCATTGAAAAAGGCATCCCGGCGCGAGAGACCGCCGACGCGGTCGATCCTATTGCCGCGCGCGCAAATGTTCCGCCGTTCAAATCGTTGCAAGTGCCGCCGGCGGTTTTAAACCTCATTCATCGCGCCCCGCGCGACAAAACTATGGCGCTCCGCGCTGCTGGAATCATATGACCGCGCGCGCGCGCATCATCTCACTCATTCTTGTCGCCGCCGCCTTTCTTCCCTCGGCGGCGCTGGCGCAGTCCCTGACGCTCGACATGGGCGATGGCGGCGGATTTTCCTCGCGCATCATTCAGCTAGTGATGCTGATGACGGTGCTGAGCCTTGCGCCGTCGATATTGATCATGATGACCTCGTTCATCCGGATCGTCGTCGTGCTCTCGCTCCTTCGGACGGCTATCGGCGTGCAGCAGAGCCCGCCGAACCCTGTCATCATGTCCCTTGCCCTCTTCTTGACCGCTTTCGTGATGACGCCGACGTTTACGGAGGCCTGGAACGCCGGCATCTCCCCCATGATGAAAGAGGAAATGCCGCTCGAGCAAGCGCTTCCCGCCGCAGCCGCGCCATTGAAAGAATTCATGCTGAGCCAGACGCGCGAGAAGGATCTTGCTCTCTTCTTCGATCTCGCCAAGGTGAAGCCCGAAACGCCGCAATCGGCGCCGCTTCAGGTGGTGACGCCCGCCTTCATGATTTCAGAACTTCGCCGCGCCTTCGAGATCGGATTTCTGATCTTCATCCCGTTTTTGATCATCGATATGGTGATCTCGTCGATCCTGATGGCGATGGGCATGCTGATGCTGCCGCCAATCGTCATCTCGCTGCCGTTCAAGCTGATCTT
>JBBTJH010000207.1:0-4371 GCA_038059555.1 Pseudomonadota bacterium
GGCGGCATTTCCGCCTCGCTCGGCAATATGGGCGCCGACGACTGGCGCTGGCACATGTACGACACCGTCAAAGGGTCCGACTGGCTCGGCGATCAGGACGCGATCGAATATCTTTGTAAACACGCGCCAGCGGCCGTTTACGAGCTTGAACATTGGGGGCTTCCCTTCAGCCGAACCGACGAAGGAAAGATTTATCAGCGCGCCTTTGGCGGCATGACGCGCAATTACGGCGAAGGCCCGATCCAGCGCACCTGCGCGGCGGCCGATCGCACCGGACACGCGATGCTGCACACGCTGTACGGCCAATCGGTCAAGCAGAACGCTGAATTCTACATCGAATATTTCGCGCTCGATCTCATCATGGATGAGGAAGGCGCCTGTCGCGGCCTGATGGCCTGGCGGCTCGATGACGGCTCAATTCACCGGTTCAACGCCAAGATGGTGATCCTTGCGACCGGCGGCTACGGGCGGGTCTATTTCTCGTGCACCTCGGCGCACACCTGCACGGGCGACGGCAATGCGATGGTCTTGCGCGCAGGGCTTCCGCTGCAGGACATGGAGTTCGTCCAGTTCCACCCGACCGGCATTTACGGCGCGGGCGTTCTCATCACCGAGGGCGTCAGGGGCGAAGGCGGCTATCTCACCAATTCGCAAGGCGAGCGCTTCATGGAGCGCTATGCGCCGTCGGCCAAAGACCTCGCCTCGCGCGACGTGGTCTCGCGCGCGATGACGATCGAAGTGCGCGAAGGCCGCGGGGTCGGTCCGCATAAGGACCAAATCCATCTCAACTTGAACCACCTCGATCCGGCGATCATTCACGAGCGTCTTCCCGGCATTTCGGAATCGGCGCGCATCTTCGCCGGCGTTGACGTCACCAAAGGCCCGATCCCGGTGCAGCCGACCGTTCACTACAATATGGGCGGCATTCCGACGAACTATCACGGCGAAGTCGTCACCAAGCGCGGCGAGAACGCCGACGCGGTCGTTCCGGGCCTGATGGCGGTCGGGGAAGCGGCCTGCGTTTCCGTGCACGGCGCCAATCGTCTCGGCTCCAACTCGCTGATCGATCTCGTCGTCTTCGGGCGCGCGGCGGGACTTCGCTGCGGCGACATCGTCAAGGCGGGAGGGCCTGCGCGTCCGTTGCCGAAAGGGGCCGGCGACGACGCGCTCGCCCGTCTCGACCGCTTCCGCAACGCCAAAGGCGGGACGCCGACGGCAAAACTCCGTGCACGGATGCAGCGCGCCATGCAGAACAATTGCGCGGTCTTCCGCACCGGCGAAGTGCTGGACGAGGGCCGCAAGCTGATCGCCGATGTGTATGCGGGCCTTCCCGACATCAGCGTCGCCGACCGCACGATGGTCTGGAACACCGATCTCGTCGAAACATTGGAATTCGACAATCTGATCTCGCAGGCGATCGTCACCATCGAGGGCGCCGCCAACCGCAAGGAAAGCCGCGGCGCGCATGCGCGCGAGGATTTCCCCGATCGCGACGACGCCCACTGGATGAAACACACGGCCGCGTGGTTCCAGGGCGGCAAAGTGACGATCGATTACCGCCCGGTGCACGACTATACGCTCACGGACGAAATCAAGTATATCGAGCCGAAAAAGCGGGTTTATTGATTGCGCCCTTCACTTTGAAGGCTGATCTGCTAGGGTGAGCCCTCAAGGGGGCTCGCCGTGCCTGAATTTGAGTTGGGGAAAAAAACAGCGTCGCTTGCGAAGGGCCTCACCGCCCGGCTGTTAGGGCTGTCGCTTTTCGCGTGGGCCGCGGTTTTTGCGCTCACCGGCCATCTTTTATTCGCGTCGCTCCTCAACGCCCTTAAATCTTCGGGCGTTGATTTCGAGAAAATCGACCCTGCGCATAATCTGGTGCCGGCCGCGCAGATTTTGCTCTTCGCCTTGCAAACGGGCCTCATCGTCTACGCGCTCGTCAAAGCCGGCCTCGACATGAAGCGCACCCTCGCCGCCGTCGCTGCGCTGATCTTTGCCGTCTCGATGCTGATGCTGACCTTCGTCTCGGCGCAGTGCGATCTCTACGGCCTGTGTCTTTAGCATTAACCAACCGGCGCCCAAATCCTGCTAAACCCCTGTCATGAATTTTGCGGGCGTCATCGGTCAGATCAAAAGCGGCGATTATCTCGATAAGGCGCGGGTCCGCCGCATCGCGGTCATTTATCTTCTCGTCTCCCTCGTCAGTTTCGCGGTTCTGCTTGCATCTTCTGATGGGTTCAAGGACCGCCTCGGCCGGCCGCTCGGCACGGATTTCATGGCGTTTCATGTAGCGGGCGGCGTCGCCAATGCGGAAGGGGGCGCCGCCGCCTTCGACGCGCAAAAACAGTATGCGGAGCATCAGCGCGCGCTCGGGGAAGAAACGCCGCCGTTCTGGCCTTATCTTTACCCGCCGGCATTCCTCTTCGTCGCGATGGCGCTCGCCTCGCTTCCCTATCTTGCGGGATGGTTCGTCTGGATGGGGGCGACGCTGTCGCTTTACGCCGGGGCGATGCAAAAATTGGCGCCGGGGGGCCTTGCTGCGCTGCTCGCGCTCTCGCTCCCTGCGGTTTATTCAAATTTCCTGCACGGCCAGAACGGCTTTCTGATCGCCGCGCTCTTCGCTTTCGGGCTGCATTCCCTGTTCGCGGGGCGCTCGATCATCGCCGGGATCGCTCTCGGCCTCATCGCGATCAAGCCGCAATACGGCCTCTTGATCCCGGTCGCGCTTGCAGCCGGCGGGTGCTGGCGCGCTTTCGCCGCCGCGAGCGCGTGCGTCGCGGCGCAGATCATCGTTCCAGCCTTGGCCTTCGGGCCGGAAGTCTGGACCGGGTTTTTCGAAACGATGCGCTCGGCGCGCACCGAAATCGTCGAAGCCGGCGCCATCGGCTTTGAAAAAATCCAGAGCGTCTTTGCGCAGGCGCGGTTGCTCGGCGCGCCGGTCAGCCTTGCCTATGCGCTGCAAGGCGCCGTTGCGCTATCGCTCGGCGTTGCTCTCTTCCGCCTGTGGCGCGGCAAGGCGGCGCCGGAGATCAAAGGCGCAGGGCTCATCATCGCCGCCATACTGGCGACGCCCTATGCAGTCGATTATGATCTGGTGATCCTTGCCCCGGCGATGGCGTTCCTCATTCGCGAGGGGCTGAAGGCTGGGTTTTTGCCGTATGAAAAAACCATCCTTCTCTTTGCCGCCTTCGCGCCGGTGATCGCGAGGGGCATAGGCTCTGCTACGCATATCTCGCTCGGCATGCTGGCGCTGGTCGCGCTTTTTTCGCTGGTTCTCCGCCGCGCCCGCTGAGACTTTTTGTTTCAGGCCAGCGCCCTTCGCGCTAGCCTTTCGTTTTGGCGCTCCTTTGCGCGCGAAACCGGTTTCCACTTTCGCGCCCGGCGCGCTAGCATGCGCGCAAAGGAGCGCACCCCGATGAGTTACGCCTGTTTTACTGTCGAGATATCCGATCGGATCGCCCATATCCGCCTCAACCGGCCGGAGAAGGCGAACTCGATGATTCCGGAATTCTGGCGCGAACTTCCCCGCGCGGTCGACAAGATTTCGGCGGACGCTGAAGCGCGCGTCATCGTCATATCTTCTGAAGGAAAGCATTTCACGTCGGGCATGGACATCTCCGTCTTCATGTCCGGCGATCTCGACGGCGACGCATCAAATGCGCATGTCTCGGCGGAAGCCTTCCGCTACAAAATCAAGTCGCTGCAGGAGACGTTCACTTGTCTTGAGCGCGCACGCCAGCCGGTGCTCGCCGCCATCCAAGGGGGCGCGATTGGCGCGGGCGTCGATCTCGCGACCGCTTGCGATTGCCGCTACGCATCGGAAGACGCGTTTTTCGCCGTCCAGGAAACCGCGATCGGGATGACGGCCGACGTCGGCACGTTCCCGCGCCTCGTCAAAATCATTCCCGAGGGCTGGGCGCGCCAGATGGCCTATACGGCCGAGCGTCTTCCCGCCGCAAAGGCCAAAGAAATCGGTCTCGTCAACGAGATCTTCCCGACGCATGAAGCGCTGCTTGAAGGCGTCATGGCGATCGCGGAGCGGATCGCCGCCCACTCGCCCCTCGCGGTCGCCGGCTGCAAGGCGATGGCGAATTTCGCGCGCGACCATTCGACCGCCGACGCGCTCGATTATATCGCCCTCTGGAACGCCGCGATGCTGCGCCCCGACGACATCAAGGAAGCCTTCATCGCCCGCAGCGAAAAGCGCGCGCCGGCGTTTGACGCCCTGAAGCGCCTTCCTGAATAGGGCGACGGGCGCTTAATCAAGGACATCGCCCTGCTTGATCATCCTTCGAGACGCGCGCATGAGCGCGCTCCTCAGGATGAGGTTTTTTGTGACATTCCCTCATCCTGAGGAGCCGCGAAGCGGCGTCT
>JBBTJH010000208.1:0-8207 GCA_038059555.1 Pseudomonadota bacterium
TTTACGATTTCAGCGCGAAGCTCGATGAACCAGTCGTCCGGCGCTACGCGCAGCGCTTCCGGCTGGAGCGCAAAGACCCGGCGGCGAAATCGGGCCCTGTGAAAAAGCCGATCGTTTTCTACATCGACCCCGGCGCGCCCGAGCCGGTGCGTCAGGCGTTGCTCGACGGCGCTTCCTGGTGGGCGGACGCCTTCAAGGCGGCGGGATTTGAGGGCGGCTACCGCGTCGAATTACTGCCAGAGGGCGCCCATCCGATGGATGTCCGCTACAATATCGTTCAATGGGTGCACCGGCAAACGCGCGGCTGGTCTTATGGCGGCGGCGTCGCTGACCCCCGCACCGGCGAAATGCTGAAAGCCCATGTCGTTCTCGGCAGTCAGCGCGTGCGTCAGGACCGGATGATCTTCGAAAGTCTCGCCGGCGCGTCGAAATCCGGAACGGGGTCACCCGACGATCCCGTCGAATTGTCGCTCGCGCGCATTCGTCAGCTCGCGGCGCACGAGATCGGACACACGCTCGGCTTTGCGCATAATTTTGCGGCGAGCACGAATAATCGCGCCTCGGTGATGGATTACCCGGCGCCTTACGTCCGCCCGACCGCCGCCGGCGGACTCGATTTCAGCGAGGCCTATACTGTAGGCGTCGGCGAGTGGGACAAGGTCGCAGCGCGATGGCTCTACACGGAATTCAAAAAAGGCACGGACGAAAAGCCGGCTCTCGACGCGATCATCGCCGACGCGACGGCGCGCGGCCTCAGATTTGTCGATGACGCTGAGGCGAGGGGCGTTGAAAGCGCGCAGCCCTACGGCGCGGTCTGGGACAACGGCTCAGACGCCGTCGCGGCGCTTGACGAGACCATGCGAGTCCGCTCCATCGCCTTGTCGCGCTTTGGCGATGATGCAATCAAGACCGGGCGCCCAACCTCCGACTTAACGGCGGTCATGGTGCCGCTTTATCTTTATCACCGCTATGAGGTCGATGCGGCGGCAAAGCTGATCGGCGGCTATGAATTTCGCTACGCTCTGAAAGGCGACGGCGATCATGCCGCAAAACCCGTCGAGGCGTCTCGGCAGCGCGCGGCGCTTTCGGCGCTTTTGGCAACGCTTGATCCTGCAGCGCTCGATCTTCCCGACGCAACGCTCGACAAATTGAACCCTGCCATCGGCTCTTTTGACGGGCGGGCGAGCGGAGCGGAACTCTTTCCAAGCGCCACAGCGCCGATGTTCGATCTCCTTGCGGCGGCCGATGCTGCAGGCTCCAAGACGCTAGGCGCGATCCTTCACCCGGCGCGACTTGCGCGTCTCGTCGAAATGGAACGGCGGGGCGGCGACGCGCTCACCTACGCTGAGACGCTCGATGCTCTCGAAAATCGCCTTTTCTGGACCCAGGCCGACGGACGCCGCGCTGAAATCGCGCGCCGCTTAGAGGCGCGCTATATCTCGATGCTGATCGAGATTGCGTCGGGCGGCGCTGCGTCGGGCGAGTCGCAATCCTTAAGCTTGTTTCTCAATTTCGGCCCCGGCGCCATCGCTACGCCGGAAGTGCGGCTGCGCTCCAACGCGTATCTGAAGTCGTTGGCGTCGCGCCTTGGCGCGTCGCCGGTTGACGGGCTCGGCGCCGATCGCGCCCACCGCGAGCAGTTGCGCGACATGATCCTCGCCCATCTGTCGAGACCAGCCCCGTCGATGGCGCCGGTTTCACGCGCGACAGCGATCCCGCCCGGCAGCCCGATCGGCGCCGGCGAAGATTGCTGGTTTTGCGATGTCGACTAGGGGCGGCGCAGCGAAATGATTTCGGACTGCGCCGCCGACAGTTGGGCGAACCAGTGGGCGCCGATTCTGTTTCATTTCCAGCTTCTCGGCTGGCTGCTGCTTGCGGCCTATGCCGCGACCGCAGGCGTTGCGGGACGGCGGCTCTTTATCGAAGCGGGGAGAGTGCATCAGGACAAAAAGGCGATGATGTTCTGGGCCGTCGTCGCGCTTCTCCTCGTCATCTTGCTGGTCAACCGTTTGTTCAATTTGCAAGCGTTGGTGACAATCGCGGCGCGCTGCGCGGCGGAAGCTGAGGGGTGGTACGGCGCGCGCCGGCCGATCCAGTTTTTTTTGATCCTTGCGGCTTCGGCTATCGCCGGGCTGGTCCTGGCGCTGGCGCTCCTGCGCCGCAAGAACTGGGACGAAAGGCTGGTGCTGGCCGGGATGGCGGCGCTGATCGCTTTTGTGGCGGTCCGCTCGGTCTCGTTCCACTGGGTCGACGCCTACCTGCGGCTGAAGGTTTTCGGGCTCAATTTCAACGGCCTCACCGAGGCGGCAGCGCTCGCGCCGGTCTTCTTCGGCGCGGCCTGGGGACTGCGCCGCTATTGATCCCATCCGCCCCTCGTGCAACACCCCGCCGACCGCGAGGGATTCCCGTAAAATGACCGCCATTACATCCGAAATCGTCGCCAGCCACGGCCTCAAGCCCGATGAGTATGACCGCATCCGCGAGCATCTCGGCCGTGAGCCGAACCTCCTCGAGCTTGGCATCTTTTCGGTGATGTGGTCGGAGCACTGCTCCTACAAATCCTCGCGCCGGCATTTGAAGAAATTGCCGACTTCGGCGCCGTGGGTGATCTGCGGGCCGGGCGAGAATGCGGGCGTCATCGACATCGGCGCGGGGCCGGACGGAACCAAGCTCGCAGCCGTCTTCAAGATGGAGAGCCACAACCACCCGTCTTTCATCGAACCCTATCAGGGCGCGGCGACAGGGGTTGGCGGCATCATGCGCGATGTCTTCACCATGGGCGCGCGCCCCATCGCCAACATGAACGCTCTGCGTTTTGGCTCATGGGAGAATTCAAAAACGCGCCATCTCGTCGCCGGCGTCGTCGCCGGCATTGGCGGCTATGGCAATTGCATGGGCGTGCCGACGGTCGGGGGCGAAACCAATTTCGACGAAGGCTATAACGGCAATATCCTCGTCAACGCGATGACTGTCGGCATCGCCGAGAAGCACCGCATTTTCTATTCGGCGGCGCGCGGCAGCGGCAACCCCGTCGTCTATGTCGGCTCCAAGACCGGCCGTGACGGCATCCACGGCGCGACCATGGCGTCAGCCGAATTCGACGAGGCGTCGGATGAAAAGCGCCCGACGGTTCAAGTCGGCGATCCGTTTACGGAGAAATTGCTGCTGGAGGCCTGCCTTGAGCTGATGGCGTCGGACGCGATCGTCGCCATTCAGGACATGGGCGCGGCGGGTCTCACTTCATCTTCCTGTGAGATGGCGGCGAAAGGCGGCGGCGGGTTCGATCTCGACCTCGACAAGGTCCCGCAGCGCGAAGAGGGGATGACCGCCTACGAGATGATGCTCTCTGAAAGCCAGGAGCGCATGCTGATGGTTTTAAAGCCGGGCCGCGAGGCGGCAGCCAAAGCCGTCTTCGACAAATGGGGCATCGACTTCGCCGTCATCGGCGTCACCACCGGCACCGGGCGCCTCGTCATCCGCCACAAGGGGGCGATCGAGGCCGACATGCCGGTGACCCCGCTCGCCGACGCCGCCCCGAATTACGACCGCCCGGTCGCAACGCTAGAAAAACCGGCGCCGCTTGAAGACCGGACCGTCACGTTCCGTGAAGCGCTGATCACGTTAAAAGCGGCCAAGCCGGACGCCGAATTGCGAACCATCGTCGACGCGTTGATCGACGATCGCGCCGCCTCGCTCCCGGGCGTTGACGCGATCGGCGTCACCGTCGCCAAGGGCGTCGCGAAGCTTTACGTGCGTCTCAAAGCCGACGAGACCGCTTCTTTCGCCTCGCTTGAAGACGCGGCGAAAAATCTCAAGGAAACCAGCCTTGTCGATCAGGCGTCTTTCGAGACGCATGAAGAGCGCGTCGATATCGCCGACCGCACCGGCGCGGTTTCGACGCTGACCGCGCTCGGGCAGTTGATGATGTCGCCTGACCTCTGCTCGCGCCGCTGGATCTGGGAGCAATACGACACCACGGTCATGGGCGACACAGTGATCGCGCCGGGCGGCGACGCGGCGCTCGTGCGCCTCCACGGCACGAATCGCGCACTCGCGATCACGACCGATGTAACCCCGCGCTACGTGAAGGCCGACCCGCATGAGGGCGGCAAACAGGCGGTCGCCGAAACATGGCGCAATATCTGCGCGGTTGGCGCGGTGCCTCTCGCGATCACCAACTGCCTCAATTTTGGAAATCCCGAACGCCCCGAAATCATGGCGCAATTCGTCGGCGCCATCGAAGGCATCGCCGAGGCGTGCGAGGCGCTCAATTACCCGGTGATCTCCGGCAACGTCTCGCTCTATAACGAGACCAACGGCGTCGCCATTCCGCCGACCCCTGCGATCGGCGGGGTCGGCGTTATCGAAGACGCGACGAAAGCGGTCCGCGTCGGCGGCGCGCTTGCGGGCGACGAATTGATCGCGGTCGGCGTGACCCGCGGGCACCTTGGCCAATCGCTTTACATGCGTGACTTATTCGGCATCAATGCTGGCGCGCCGCCCGCTGTCGATCTCGAAGCCGAGCGCCGCAATGGCGAGGCGATCCGTAAGCTGATCGCCGAGGGGCTGGTGACCGCCTGCCACGACGTTTCCGACGGCGGCATTCTCGTCACGGCCGCTGAAATGGCGCTCGCGTCAGGCGAGGGGCTCGATCTCAAAACGCCGGTGAAAGCGCGCAGAGCCGCCTACTGGTTCGGCGAAGATCAAGGGCGTTATCTCGTCGCCGCAGCGCCCGGCGCCGGCGACACGCTGCTCCTTAAAGCCGCGATGGCGGGCGTGCAGGCGTCGAAAATCGGCCGCTTCGGCGGCAATTTCATCCGTCTCGATGACGGCGACGCGCTCGCGCTGCTCGACCTTGCCGACATGCACGACCGCGCGCTTCCCGATTACATGAACGCGCAAAAAACGCCGGAGACCGCCCCCATGCCGATGAAAGCCGACGACATCAAAAAAATGATCACCGACGCCATGCCCGATGCGACAGTCGAAATCGAAGACCTTGCCGGCGACGGCGACCACTATCGCGCCCGCATCGTCTCAGCCGCCTTCAACGGCAAGAACCGCGTCCAGCAGCACCAGCTCGTCTATCGCGCGCTGAAGGGAAAGATGGGCGGGGAATTGCACGCGCTCGCGCTGGAGACAGAAGCGGCGGAGTAGGGAGGAATTTCCCCCGCCGAGCCGCAACTGATCAAAATGAAGACGTCACAAAATTACTTTAAAGAAGTTGACGGACTCCGGGCGGTCGCGGTTCTTTCCGTTCTCGCCTACCACGCAGACGTTTATGGCTTCAGCGGCGGATTCGTTGGGGTCGATATATTCTTTGTTATTAGCGGGTTCCTGATCACTCGTTTGATTGCGACTGAAGTCGAAGCTGGCGCTTTCAGGATAACGAATTTCTATTTGCGGCGCGCCCGACGGTTACTCCCTGCGTTATTCGTTACGCTTGCGGCGGCCATTATCGTCGCGGCGATACTCTTCACGCCGACAGAACTGGCGCGCACCGCAGCGTCAGGCGTTTACGCTGCGCTATCGTTCTCCAATGTCTATTTCTGGTTAGAGAGCGGGTATTTCGACGCTTCTGCGGAACTTAAGCCTTTTCTCCACACGTGGTCGCTCGGCGTCGAAGAACAATTCTATCTTGTTTGGCCTGCCTTGATATCGTTCCTGGTCGCCCGTGCCGGTGCACGCCGGACGCTTTTCATCATCATTGTACTGGGAGCCATAAGCCTCGGCGCCGGCGAATTGGTATTGTCGCGCACGCCTTCGGCTGTATTCTACCTGACGCCATTTCGCATCATCGAGTTTGCGTTCGGCGCCGGCCTTTATTTTTACGCGCCATCGCGGTCGAGCTCGCCTCGCCTCGGCGAGATGTCTATGGCGATAGCTTGGCTGGTGATGATCTTTTCGATCGCCGCTTACACCGACACTTCGCGATTTCCAGCGCTTGGCGCCCTTACGCCCTCAATTGGCGCGGCGCTCGCGATTTACGGCGGAAACGCCAGATTCTTTGGAGCGCCATTACGCCTGCCCCTCGTCGTTTGGCTCGGCAAGATCAGTTATTCGCTGTATCTGGTCCATTGGCCTATAATCGTGTTCACAAAATACCTATTCGGTTCTGAACTGAATACCGCGCAACAATTATCGATCATGGTAATTTCTATCGGTCTCGCCGGTTTGATGGAACGCTTTATCGAGCGCCCATTCCGTCGGCCGTCGGCGAATTCTAAAGCGCTCTCGCCAAGAGCCTTCGCCGCCGTGTGCGTGTTGTGCGCAACTGGAATTATTGCAGTCAGTGCAAGCGCCTGGCTCACGGGCGGCTGGCGGTGGCGCTATGGCGACGCCGCGATCAACTTTGATCTGCTGGCGTTGCGCAAACAATCTCTCGATGCCGCAAAAACGCACCTCGACGTCGCGGATTTTACGGGTCGTGTAAGGAAGATCGTCGTCGTCGGGGATAGTCACGCGAGAGACACAGCCAACGCGTTATCGTTGGTCAGCGACACACGGACAGAGCAGGTACTGTTGCAGCAGCTCGACGATAGATGCGCGCTAATTTTAGCTGGACGGGCTTTGGATATTCAATCGGCGCCAAGGCGCGATTGCGAGAAACAGTTAGGCGCTTTCAGGGACTCCCTTCGAATTCGTCATGCTGACATCATTCTCTTTTCTTCGCTTTGGAACGCCGAATCCGCGGAGCTCCTGCCGAAGCTCGTCGAATTCGCGCGCGAGAGGTCAGACAATCCCGAGACCAAAATTATGATACTCGGCGCGGGAGACCGGTTCTTTAAATTCCATCGCGACGCGTTGAAAATGCTTCAAGAAGGAGCGGATATCGAGTCAATCAACAAAGCAGCGGCTGTGAGGCGATGGCGGGGAATAGACGCGATCGACGCGAAAGTGAGGCTGGCGAGCCGGAAATTGGGCTTACCTTATCTTTCCCGCCATAATCTCGTTTGCACCGACGATCTCTGCGACTTCATGCTTGAGAATAATATGCCTGCGTATTGGGATCACACGCATTGGAGTTTAGCGGGCGCCCGCATTTTCGGCGAAAGGTTGATGCCGTTGATCCGTCAAATTTCGGCGGCGGACGCGGAATCCACGAAATCAGCTGCTCAGCTACAGGCGGGTGATGAACAACCTGACTGACGGGACCCTTACCCCAAATAGGCGAGCCCCTTGATTCCAAAGACGAATTTTGAACCGTCCTACACCTTGCCCTAGGCTTTATGCTGACTTCGATGCGAGAAATCGAAGGAGCCTTTATGTTGAGTGTGTTGCCGGCCGCCGAAGCGCAAAATTGGGCGCCCGTTTTTGAGAGCGAAAAGATAGCCCTTTGGGGCTGGAGCCAGCGCGGAACCTCGAAAAACGCGGGGCAAGCGCCGGCCGAAAGGCGCCTATTTAGCGCCAACCCCTGCGATAAAAGCGTTCAGCCCGAAGCCGAATTTCTGGTCGATGCCAAGAGCGAGGATCGCGGCGACCGCGAGCGGCGCGGCAAAGCGCATGAGAAAGCGCCAGAAGCGGAACATCGTCTCGCTTGGTTCCGGCAACTCGTCGCGCATGAGTTCGCGCGGCGCGATCCAGCCGACGAAAATCGCGCCGAGCAACGCAGCGGTCGGCATCAGCACACTGCCGGCGAAGAAGTCTATGGCGCCGCTGACGGCGGGAACAAGAACGCTCACGGCGCCGATCGACGCCATCAGGCAGGCGTAACGCGACGACCAACGCGGGGCGGGCGCCTCTGATGCGGGTGTGCGGTCGACAGATGTCATCCTTCAACCTCCGGCGTCGCCGCCGGGGCGAACGGCGTCATCAGCGGCGGCTTTTCCTTTTGCGCGCCCCAGAGGCACGCAGCGATAATGACAGCTCCGCCGATCCAGACCTGCACGCGGGGGACTTCGCTAAAGAAGAAAAAGCCGACGAGCGCGCCCCAGATGAGGGCGGTATATTCAAGAGGGGCCAGCACCTGCGCTTCGGCGTTGGCGTAAGCGCGCGCAAGGAAATACATGCCCGCCGCGGCGAGCGCCCCCAGCGCGAGGAAAGAGGGAAGATCGCTGAGCGGCGGCAACTCGCCGGTGAGCACTGTCGGCAAGGTGATGATCGCGCCTGGTATGACGCTCGACAAGACGCCGATGGCGATCGGTCCGTCCTTGCCGGCGCGCCCGCGCAGCAAGGTGATCGAAAGGGCGTAGGTCACCGCCGAGACG